>CAYPVZ010000261.1:0-5185 GCA_964414235.1 uncultured Rhodothermales bacterium
CGTCGGCGGCCTGCTCCAGTTCGGCGTCCAACTCCCGCTGGTGCTGAAGCTGATGAAGGGGTTCCGGCCGTCGGTCTCGCTCAAGGTCGAGGGCGTGCGCGAGGGCATCCGGGCGTTCGTACCGGTCGTCCTCGGGCGCGGGGCGTACCAGCTCTCGGGTTACGTCGACTTCTGGCTCTCGACGTTCGTCGCGGCCGGCGCCATCGCGGCCATCGGCTACGCGCAGACGCTGTACCTGCTGCCCATCTCGCTGTTCGGGATGAGTGTGGCCGCCAGCGAGCTGCCGGAACTGAGCCGGATCTCGCACGCCGAACTCGACGCGTTCCTGACGCGCGTCTCGAGTTCGGTCCGGCAAATCCTGTACCTCATCATCCCGACCGTCGTCGGCTATCTCGGCTTCGGCGTCCTCGTCGTGGGCGCGTTCTACCAGACGGGCCAGTTCGGGCGAGCGGACACGTGGCAGGTGACGCTCGTGCTGGCGGCCTACACGCTCGGCATGGTCGCGACGACGGCTGGCCGCCTGCTCCAGAACGCGTTCTACGCGCTCAACGACACGAAGACGCCGGCGCGGATCGCCGTCTGGCGCGTCGCGATCTCGGGCGTGATCGGGGCGACGCTCATGTTCGTGCTGGACCGCTACAGCGTGAACGAGCTGTTCGGGCTCCCGATCGACGGCGAGCCGCTGCGGCTGGGCGCCGTCGGTCTGGCGCTGGGCTCGGCCGTCGGGGCGTGGGTGGAGTTGATGCGCCTCGTCCACGCGCTCCGCCAGCATGACGCGGCGTTCCGCCTGCCGTGGGGCGCGGCGCTGCGGATGGCCGGCCTCGCCGCGCTGGCGGCGCTCCCGGCTTCGGGCCTCTGGTGGTTCCTCGCAGGGCGGTCGTTGCCAGTGTGGGGCCTCGGCGGCGCCGTACTCGCCGTCTACGGGCTGGGCTATCTCGCTCTGGGGCACGTCTTCAAGTTCGCCGAGTCGGAGGCCTGGCTCGGGCGGTTCTTCCGGCGTCTGAAGCGGTGACGTCGTGGCGGCTCCTGCTCGCGCTGCTGGCGGCCAGCGGCTGCCATGGAACCGTCGTCGGTGAAGATCCCGGCCTTCGACTCCCAGACGTCGCCGGGACGTGGACGGGCGGCTTCGCCGGGGATCTCGGCGTGCCCGGCAGCGACGTCGTCCTTCGGGACACGTTCGGGCTCACGTTCACGGTGGTTCAGGACCAGGGCGAGTTCGGATATGAGGGCGAGGTCCGACGTGGGCCGTCGCAGGAGCCGCTCTACGACTGTGCCCCTCGGCTTCTCGCCCCGCCCGGCGACGAGCGCCATCTCCAGGTCGAGTGCGTCCAGGCCACCCAACTCGGTGAGTCGCTCGTTCTCCGCGTCATCGGCGACGCGGATCCGGGGTACGAGGTGCTTCGGGGCGTCGTTCGTGATCGAGACGGGGTCGACGGCGAGATGGAGATCGTGCTCACCCGCGACGCACACGAGGGACGTTGAGCGGGTGTGACGTCACCTCGTCGGTCGGTCCCCGTACCCTCCGCACCCCTCGCTCCCGCACCGAACCCGTGGCCGGATACCGCGGACACCTGGCCGGCGCCGCCGTCTTCTTCGGCGTCTATCTCGCCGGGCTCGCCCTCGTCTACTCCGTCGACCAGGCCTACCGCCAGTTCTCCGACGTCGAGCTGGTGGCGTACCCGGTCGCGCTGCTCGGGCTGTGCCTCATGTTCGGCCTCTGGCCGGACGTCGACACCAACTCGAAGGGGCAGAACCTGTTCTACCTCCTGTTTTTCGTCGTCGACGTGGTCCTCATTGCGACGCGGCGGTTCGAGCAGGCGGCGTACCTCGGCCTGTTCTGCATCCTGCCGGCCCTCGGCAAGCACCGGGGGTGGACGCACACGTACCTCGCGATGCTCGTCATCCCGAGTCCGCTCCTCGTGCTGCCCTACCTGCTGGCGCCGGAGCGGCCGCTCGCGGGACTTCCGTTCTACGGCGCCGCCGTCGTCGGCTACTTCAGCCACCTCGTCATGGACGGGATGGTGGTGCGCCTGCCCGGCCGCCGCAAACGGGCGGGCTGGTGATCAGGCGACGGCCGCGCCGACGTACTCCAGCGTCCCGGCGTCGGTGTCGAGGCGAGCACGGAGGCCGATGGGGAGGGTGGGCACCGGCGAGACATGGCCGACGGGCGCGCCCATCAGCGTCGGGCAGCTGTAGACCTGGAGGTGCTGGCGGATCGTCTCCTCGGCCGACCACGACGAACCGCCGGACGAGCAGTTGGAGCACTGGCCGAACGCGACCCCGGCCGGCTTCGCCATGACGCCCGCCAGTTCGAGCTGGACGAGCAGCCGGTCGACGCGGTAGGCGTCCTCGCCGACCTCCTCGAAGAAGACGAGATGGCCGTCGAAGCTCGGCAGGTAGCCGGTCCCGGCAAGCGCGGCGATGACCGACAGGTTGCCCCCGACGACGGGCCCCTCGGCCACGCCAGGCCGAATGGTCTCGGTCCGGTCGCGGTCGGACCGGGTCTCGGGACCCAGCACTGGCGTCCGGCCACGCACGAGCGTGTCGACGAACGCGCTCGACGTGAGGCCCTCCCACGTCGAGATGCCGACGGGGCCATGGAACGTGACGAGGCCGGTCTTGGCGTAGATCGCCAGCAGCAGCGCCGTGATGTCCGAGTAGCCGACGATGGGTTTTGGGTTCGCGGCGATGGCCTCGTAGTCGAGGAACGGCAGGATGCGCGCGCAGCCCCAGCCGCCGCGGAGGGCGACGACGGCGTCGACCTCGGGATCAGTCACCATGTCCATGAAGTCGCTCGCGCGGGCCGCGTCGGTGCCAGCGAGGAAACCGAACCGGTTCAGCACGCGGCGGCCCACCTTGGTCTGGAAGCCGAGCGAGCGGAGCGCGGCGACGGCCTCGTCCACCTGGTCGGACGAGCGGAGGACGCCGGCCGGCGCCACCAGCCCGACGACGCCGCCCGCCGGCAGGCGCGGAGGGAGCTGGAGGGGCCGGGCCTCCAACATCTCGGCCTGGGCCATCTGCTGGATCTCCGCCCGGTTGACCTGCCCGTCACGGTCCAGTGGGAAGACCTCGGCCGGCCGTGTCGGCGCGTTGGCGTAGGACGGCGTGCCCGAGAGGCGGATGGGCGTCGGTTCCTTCGACCCGAGGAGCGGGGCGCAGGCAGCGAATGGGAGCGTGAGGGCGCCGGTGCCGAGCGCACGGAGGACGTCGCGGCGGGTGGGGGACGAGGCCATCGGGGGGGACGTGGCGGAGTCTCAACGTAACGCGCGGGGACGCTCTGGCGCGTCCGTTCCGGCCCGACTGTCGCGCTGGCGGTGCGCTCCGCCAGTCGGACAGGGGCTCGGGGAAGGAACGCGGCGCCTCGCGCGGGTACGCGTCGGCCGGCTGGTGCGTTTTCCCGGAGTAAAGGGGTTCGGGGCAGACTGGCACGGTGTCGGCTGTGGACCCCGTGCTCGACCGCCCGGTATACTCTGTACATGCCCTCCGGCTCTCTCATGCGCTTCGCCTTCATCCTCGTCTTCGCGGCCCTGCTGGGGGTTGCTCCGGCCCGTGCCCAGAGCGCGGCCGACCGGGCCGCCGATGCCGCGATCTCGGCCGACTTCGCCGCCGACGCCGGCACGAGCTACTTCAGCCAGTCCTGGCTCGTCGACACGATGGAGCGCCGGACGGCACGGTCCATCCGTGAGGTGCCGCGCGTCTACTACGACTACTACATCGTGCCGCAGGGGCAGAACCGGCTGGAGGCCCGGCTCTCGCTCTACCGCGCCTTCGGTGGCGACCGCGACGTGATCAAGCCGCTGCTGTGGCTGCTCAACCGGAACGACCTGGAGAACCTGAACCCGGGCGACACGCTCGTCGTCCCGACCCACTTCGGGCTCGATTTCCGGGCGTACAGCCCGTTCCCACGCTACTATCCCGGCGCGGCGAACCTCGACAAGGTGGTGATTCTGGACAAGAACATCCAGGCCTGGGGCGCCTATGCGCACGGCGAGCTGGAACGCTGGGGTATCATCAACACGGGCGTCGAGAGCGCGCGGACACCGAGCGGCCGGTTCAACGTGAACTGGAAGCAGGAGTACCGGGTCTCGACCATGAGCCCGGGCTATGGATCGAGCGCGCCCGACGCCGAGCTCTGGGAGATGTACTGGGTGATGAACCTCCACGAGGCCCGCGGCATCCACATGCACCAGTACGCGCTCCCGACGTCCGGCCCTGCCTCCCACGGCTGCATCCGGATGCTGGAGCCCGACGCCCAGTGGCTCTACCACTGGACCGACAGCTGGGTCGTCACCGGCCAGCGCGACCCGATTTCGTCGATCGGCGCCGACATCGTGCGGCAGGGGACGATGGTCCTCATCATCGGCGAGGACATCTCGGAGCCGCCGCAGCCGTTCGAGCACCGCGACCGCTACCCGGTGCTCCGCATGGTCAACCTCCCCCCGAATCCGTATTCGGTGCCGGCAGGGACCGACCAGCAGCGGGCCTTCGACCGCCTCGCCGGCCGCCGCTAGCGTCGCGCGGCCCATCCGCCCGAGCCCTCCGCCAGCCGCTGGCGGGGGGCTCGCTCATTCTCGGGCATCCAGCCAGGCGAGCGCGGCCGCGACGTCCGGGTCGCGGTTTGCAGCGACATCGGCCGCCGTCCAGTGGACCAAGACGTCGGGCGCGAGCGGTCCGTCCGGGGCATCGCCGTCGATGCGCTGGTGGAGGAGCGGAATGTCGATCTCCAGGCCCGAGTGGGGCAGCGTGAGCATCACCATGAGCCCGCCGCTGAAGCCACGCCGATTGGCTCCCGAGGGCCGTCCGACGATGCCTGCCAGCCCATGGCGCCGGAGGTGCGACAGCAGCAGAAACGTCGCCGAGACATTCGCCTCGTCGGCGAGGACGGCGACCGGGCCGCCGAACGCGTTCGCGGCGGGAGAGATGGGGTGGCACGCGTCCGCGCCCGCCAGTTCGAACCGCCCGTCCGGCAGCAGCATGGCAGCCCCGGGCGGCAGCGGCCGCTTCCATTCGTCGCTCCACGAGGTGAGGTACGGGAAGAGCGAGGGATCGACGCGGTCGGCCGCGATGGCGACGCGGTCGATGGCGCCGCATGGGACCGCCTGCGTTGTGAGGTGGCGCGCGACGGTTTCATAGCCCAGCGTCCCTCCGCCGACGCCGCGCACGTCGACGATGAGGCGCGCGGCGC
>CAYPVZ010000262.1:0-5182 GCA_964414235.1 uncultured Rhodothermales bacterium
GGCCGGGCGCTACTGGATCTTGCCGTAGACCGTCCGCGCGGCGCCGAGCACCTAGGAGCGGGCGTCCGGGATCTCGCCTCGCAGCTTGAGGTCGGCGTACTCGGCAGAGTCGCGGGCGTAGACCGTCCGGGCCATGTCGCGATCCTGGGCAAAGTCGCCCTCGACGTCGCCGACGGCAGCCCGGACGCCGCGTGTGGCCTGCGACCGATCGGTCTCCTCGCCGCCGAGGTCCTCGCTCGTGTCCTTGACGGCCTGGATCAGGGCGAGCCCGGCGTCGAGATCGGCAGCGGTCACCTTGAACAGGGCGAGCTTCGCGGCGATCTCGGCGTCGTCTTTGGCGTTGCCGAAGAGCCGGTTGGCGTCCTGGAGGAGGGTCGAGACGGAGGAGCGATACCAGTTGGGCATGGCGGCGGGGGTCGAGTGAGGTCGGATGGCAGATGAGCTGGGAGCGGATGGAAGTGTAGGGTGCCAGGGTTTCATATCCAAACCGCTTTCCCCCTTCGGGTCCGAACCCACAGGACAGGACCGGCGGCCCTCCCGATTCGACCGCCAGCGCCTCTGACGTGCCGGTGTGCGCCTTTGACTCGCCGGTGCGCCCGTCTGACGTGCCGGTGAGCCTCGTTGACTCGCCGGTACGCCCCTTTGACTCGCCGGTGAGCCCCTCTGACTCGCCGGGACGCCCCTTTGACTCGCCGGTGAGGCCGTCTGATGTGCCGGTGAGCCTCTTTGATTCGCCGGTGAGCCTCTTTGACTCGTCCGCCAGCCCGTTTGACTCGACCGTAAGGCCGCATGACTCGACCGTGGCCGCCTTCGACCTCGGCGCGTTATCGCCCGACGCATCCGGAAACGTGGTCGACACCGTGGGGAGAGTCGTACAGGAGTGGGCGACTCCCTTTCGGGCGGCAGTACGTTCGTCGGCGTTCCGATTCACTCCCCCTCGCGTCCTCGTGGCCCGCCGAGATCTCGCTGAACCGTTCGTCATGCTCGTACTGGGCTCGGCGTACGGCAACCCCGTGACGGCGGCACGGGGCGGGGTCAAGCTGCTCGCCGCCTTCCGCTCCGACCCCTCGCTCCGCCAGCGGAAGGAGGCGCTCATCGACGGCATCGCGGCCCGGCTCCCGGAGGGGCTGGTGGTGTCCGAGGCCTCGCAGGCAACGGCGCAGGAGATCGCGCGGAGCTACGTCGACCCGGTCCGCGACCTCGCGGCCTGCGGGGACGACGCGCAGACGGCGACCCGGCTCGCGATGGATCGGGGGCGCTCGCTCCTCCCCCTGCTGGACGACACGGAGCGGAAGGAAGTCCGGGATCTTCTCTACGCCTACCTCTCGGCGATCCGCGACGACCCGACCATCGTGCGCGAGGTCCGGGCGAAGCTCCAGGCGCTCACGCTGGACGAGGTCCGGGCGATCCAAGCGGCCATCGAGGCGCAGGGGGACACGGCGGGGGCGCTGGCCGAAGCCGCCGAAGAACGTGCGGGGCTGGCGGCGATGCTCCAGCGGCTGATCGAACGCTGGGAGGACCCGCAGGTGCTCTACTCACCCGCCGTCGACCTGGACCAGATCCGGGACGCCGACGACCTCGGACCGTCGCAGCTTCTCAACGCGACGTACGAGGTGGTCCCGTTCTGGGGGCGCGAGCGCGAGTTAGAGACGTTCCGCCAGTTCCGCGAGCAGGCCTTCGAGCCGAACGGCATCGGAGTCCGGGTGATCGAAGGCGAAGGCGGGCTCGGGAAGACGCGACTGGCGATGGAGGCTGTCCGTCATGCGCGGCGCGATGGCTGGGAGGCGGGCTTTCTCGTGCCCGGCGTGGCCGGCGACGCCCTTCGGCGTGGGCTCCGCGCTCTCGACGAGGCCGGCCGCCCCGTGTTCGTGGTGGCAGACTACGGCGAGGACCGACCCGAGCAGGTCGCGGAGCTTCTCACTGCCTGGCTGGCTACGCCCGCGACACACCCGAGGCGGCTGGTGCTGCTCGTGCGGCAGAAGGGGCTGATGGATCAGCGCCTCGACACGGCGGTGGTGCAGAACACGATCCTGGGGACGGCGGCGGACTATCTGACGGGCGCACGCGTCCAGCCGCTGTCGATCTCTGATCTCCGAGTGCCACCCTCCGAACGGGACGAGATGTTTCGGGTGGCACAACGGAGCTTCGCAGCCCGCCTCGGGCGCTCGCTGGACGGGCTCCGGGAGTCACCGGATACGCTCACGCGGGTGACGCCAGAATACTCGCACCTCGGAATCCCGCTCTACCTCCACATGGCGGCGCTGGCCTCGCTCGACGGCCCACCGACCGTCCGGAAGCGGGACCTGCTTCGGGTGGTGCTGGACCGCAATGCGTCCTACGTCCTGCGCCTGTTGAATCGCGACCCCATCCTGAAGTCGCTCCACCTGACGCGCGAGGACCTCCACGACGTGCTGACCGTGGCAACACTCGCTCTCGCCGCACGCCCGTCTTCCGCTGATGCCCCGAGTGCCGAGGCGTGCCTCACCCCGACGCCCCTCGGTCAGGAAGCCACGCCCCGCGCGCGCCGCCAGTTGGCAGCGTTCCTGACAGACACGTTTGGAGCCGGCGATCCGCGTGAGCGACAGATGGACGCGCTGCGACCGGACGCCTTGGGCGAGGGGCTCGTGTTCGAGACACTTAGCCAGACGCAAGGGCTGCTAGACACGGTTCTGGCGATGGACAATGACTCGCTGCAGAGCGCCTGCACTGTGCTCGTCCGCGCCGCCCTTGCGCTCGCCAACGACCCCGAGCATTGGCTCATGTCGCACCTGAGCCCGGAGCAGTTGAGGAGCGATGTGCACCTTACGAGGACGCTCCTCTTCGCGATCCCAGATGCAACGGTCGCACTGGGGCCGCTGGCGGCCCTCCTCGCCGAGACCATCGTTCGGAACGTCGACCCCGACGATGCCAAGGCCAAGGCATCCCGCGCCTTCATCCTCGACATCTTCGGGATTAGGCTGTTCGCCATTGGCCGTCGCTACGAAGCACTCGCAGCAACCGAAGAGGCCGTCCAGCTATACCGCCAGTTGGCCAAAGTTGAAACTGACGTCTTTAGACCCGACCTCGCACGATGTCTTACCAACTTAGGCAAGCGACTCTCAGGTGTTGGTCGCCTCCGTGATGCCCTCACAGCGACCAATGAGGCCATCCAGCTATATCGCCGGCTGGCTGAGGGCACACCCGACGTCTTTGAACCCGACCTTGCCTTAAGCCTCTCCAATCTCGGCGTCCAGTATTCGAATGCCAGCCGCCACAGCGATGCGCTCGCGGCTGAAGAGGAAGCCATCACGATCCGGCGCCGGCTGGTTGAGGGTGCACCCGACGTCTTTGAACCCGAGCTTGCCCGAAGCCTCTCCAACCTCGGCAACCGACTATCAGCCGTAGGCCGTCGCTACGAAGCACTCGCAGCGACCGAGGAGGCTGTCCAGCTATACCGCCGGCTGACTGCGAACTCACCCGATGCCTTCGAACCTGACCTCGCTCTAAGTCTCTCTAACCTTGGGATTCGGCTATCGGATGTCAGCCGGCTCGACGAAGCGCTAGTAGCCGAGGAGGAGGCCATTACGATTCGGCGCCGGCTGGCTGAAGGGGCACCTGATGCATTCGAAGCTGACCTTGCCGCAAGCCTCACTAACCTCAGCGTTCACTACTCAAATGAAGGCCGGCACGAGGATGCGCTCGCGGCCGCCGAGGAGTCCACTGAGATTCAACGCCGGTTGGCCATTCAGGCCTCGGATGCCTTTGAGCCGGGCCTCGCCGCAAGCCTCTCCAACCTAGGTGCAGACTATTTGGCTCTCGGCCGGCGCGACGATGCGCTTTCGGCAGAAGAGGAGGCCGTCGCTATTCGCCGTCGCTTGGCTAAGAGCGAGCCCGACGCCTTCGAAGCTGACCTTGCCGCAAGCCTCACTAACCTCGGTGTTCACTACTCAAATGACAGCCGGCGCGACAACGCGCTCACGGTCACCGTGGAAGCCGTGACAATCCGGCGACGGCTGGCCGAGTGCGCACCCGACGCCTTCGAGCCAGACCTCGCCCGAAGCCTCTCTAACCTCGGCGACCGTCAGAGGGAGACTAACGACCTCACGGCGGCTGTGATGAGCTACGCCGAGAGCCTACGTCTCCTCGCCCGGTTCGTTCAGGCTCACCCGGAGGCGTTCCGCGGTCTCACAATGGCAACGATCCGCGGCTACCTCGCGGCCTGCGAGACGACGAACACAGAGCCCGACGTGGCACTGCTGCTCCCCCTGTTCGCCGCTCTCGGCATCAACCCGGAGACTGGCGATAGCAAATAGCCGCCCCGCTGGTGGTGCCCTCGCCAGTCGGCCGAAGCCCGGCGGCGGGCCTCGGTATCTTCGCCGGCCCCCCGCCCCGCCCCGTGTACCTCAGCCGGCTCGAGCTCCACGGCTTCAAGAGCTTCGCCCAGAAGACGACCGTCGACTTCTCGCCGGGCGTGACCGCCATCGTCGGCCCCAACGGGTGCGGCAAGTCGAACGTGATCGACTCCGTCCGGTGGGTGCTCGGCGAGCAGCGCTCGCGGCTGCTCCGGAGCGAGTCGATGGCCGGCGTCATCTTCAACGGCGCCGCCGGAAAGAAGCCGCTCGGCCTCGCCGAGGTGTCGCTGACGGTCGAGAACAACCGGGGCGTCCTGCCGACCGAGTACACCGAGGTCACCGTCACGCGCCGGCTCTACCGCAACGGCGACTCGGAGTACCTCCTCAACGGCACCGTCTGCCGCCTCCGCGACATCCTGGACCTGTTCATGGACACCGGGATGGGCTCCGGGGCCTACTCCGTCATCGAGCTCTCGATGGTCGAGGACATCCTCTCGGAGCAGGCCGACGACCGCCGCCGGCTCTTCGAGGAGGCCGCCGGGGTCACCAAGTACAAGCGCCGCCGCGCCCAGGCCCTCAAGCGCCTCGACACGACCCAGGCCGACCTCACCCGCCTCGACGACATCATCGAGGAGGTCGACAAGCAGGTCCGCAGCCTCTCGCGGCAGGCGCAAAAAGCGGCGCGGCACGAGCGGCTGGCGACGCGCCTGCGCGGGCTGGAGCTGGCACTCGCGGCGCACGACGTGGCCCGGCTCCAGGCCGAGCGCGAGACGCTGGAGGCCACCATCCGCGAGCACGGCACGCGGGCCGAGGGGCTCGGGGCGCGCGTCGCGGCCGGCGAGGCCCAGCTC
>CAYPVZ010000263.1:0-5171 GCA_964414235.1 uncultured Rhodothermales bacterium
GAAGGCGATGGCCTCGGGGATGAGGGCCAGCGCCACGACGACGCCCGCCAGCAGGTCGGCGCGGACGTTGCCGAACCACTCCTGGCGGAGGGTGGCGGGGGCGAGCGAGGCGGGGAGGCGGAGCGTCAAGCGACCGGGGGAGCGTCAAACAAAAAGGACCCGCGCGGCGGCGCAGGTCCCGGAGGCGCGGCGACAACCGTGCCGCGCGGCTGAAAAATACGGTCTCCGGGGCCGTTCTCCGGATCCCAGGCCCGTCTTCTCCGCCCCTCTGCGGCGGAAGCCCTTCCGTGCGGGCGGCCTTCACCGACCGTTCGTGGCGCGGCGGCTCCTCCGGCTGGCGACGCGCGCCGCCCGCGCCTACGCGGCCTCGGCCCGCTCCTCCAGGGCCTGGGCGTGCGCGTGCCCGAGGTAGCGATCGATCAGCGCGTGCGCGAGGTAGACCAGCGGCGTGATGGCGATGGCGATGACCACCTTGTAGCCGTAGTTGAACAGCGTGATCGCGACGATCTCGCCGAGCGCCAGCTTGCCCGCGAAGGCGACGGTCAGCACGACGAACGTGTCGATGAACTGGGAGCCGAGCGTCGAGCCGGTCGCGCGGAGCCAGAGGTGGCGGCCGTCGGTGAGCTGGCGGAGCCGGTGGAACAGCGCGATGTCGACGAGCTGGCCGATGACATAGGCCGTGAGGCTGCCGATGATGACGCGCGTCGTGGTGCCGAAGACGGCGGCGAAGGCTTCGTCTGGGACCGGGGAGATCGGCGCCGTCGGCGTCGCCAGCGCCAGCTGGAGCAGTCCGAAGGCGAACACCACGCAGGCCAGCCCGATGTACGTCACGAACCGGATGCCGGCCCGGCCGAAGTACTCGTTCATCACGTCGGTCACGATGAACGTGACCGGGAAGGCCAGCACGCCGGCCGTCATCACGACGCGGTCGAACTCGACGCCGAGGATCGTGAGCGTGACCGGGAGGTGGAACGCCGTAAAGAACTTGCCCGCCGTCGCCTCGGCGATGACGAGCGCCGTGAGGAAGACGGCGGCGCAGACGACGTAGACCTTCTGGGCGCAGGTGAGGACGGTCACCGGAGCAGCGGGGGGTGGAGCAGGAATCTGCGACCGGCGGAGCGCCACCGCCAGTCGGGCGAGCGGAGCCCCGAGGTGGGCACCCCTGGCTCCGCCCCTCGGAATCGGCGGCCACTCTCCCCCCAGAGGTTTTGCAAAGAACACGACCCCGCGCCGGAAGGCTGCCCGCAGCCCGTTGCTATCCTCGCCCCGACTTCAACGCCCTCGCATGGCTGACACGCCGACCCCGGCCGACCGCCTCGACGACTTCCACCAGCGCGCCCTCGACCACACGCGGGCCTCGCTGGAGCACATGGCCCGCTACGGCATCGAGCCCGAGGGCCAGGTCGCCCTCTTCCTCCCGCCCGAGGCCCGCCAGCAGGAGATCCACCGGATGCCGTACGTCCACGCGGCCCGGCAGGTGGTGACCTACACGACCGAGCCCGGCGAGTTCACCGCGCTCTGCCCGTTCTCCGGCCTGCCCGACTCCGGCACCGTCCGCATCGAGTACGTCCCGGGCGCGTGGCTGCTGGAGCTCAAGAGCCTGAAGTACTACCTCATGAGCTGGCGCCACATCGGCGCGGCGCAGGAGGACATCACGGCGGTCCTCTTCGAGGACCTGATGCGCCACCTGGAGGACCCCGACCGGCTCGTCGTCACGACCGACTACACCGTCCGCGGCGGCATTCACACCGTCTGCGCCGTCGACAGCCGCGACCAGCCGCAGGGCGACGCGCGGCGCGCGCCCGGCGGCGACGGGGCATCGGCCTGACGCGACACCTCACGCTGTTCGTTCCGTAGCAGCCCGGCCCTCCCCGCCCCCGCTGGCGACGTCCGCCAGTGCCTCGCCGCGACCCGATGAAGAAGCTCTTCCTGACCCTGTTCGTCCTCAGCCTCCTCGCCGCGGGCGCCGGCGCGTGGCTCGCGTTCGCGCCCAACGTCGGCGGCGACGAGCGCCACAGCGTCCGCCTCCCGGAGGGAACCAGCTTCGGCGTCATGCTCGACTCGCTGGAGTCGGCCGGCGCCCTCTCGTCGCGGGCGACGATGGAGCTGTTCGGCCGCGCGACAGGCTGGGCGGACCAGGTCAAGATGGGCCACTACTACATCGAGCCCGGCATGAGCAACTGGGCCGTGCTCGACAAGATCCGCAAGGGCCTCCGCGACCCGATCCGGATCACGATCCCGCCGGGCACGCGGCCCGAGCGGCTGGCGCGCGTCCTCCGCAACCAGCTCGGCACCGACTCGGCCGCCGTCGCCCACCTCCTCCGCGACCCCGGCTTCGCGGACTCCCTCGGCACCGACGTGGCCCACCTCCAGGGCCAGATGCTCGCCGAAACGTTCGACATGTACTGGACGGACGACCCGGCGACAGCGCTCCGCCGCATCCACGACCGGTACGACCGGTTCTGGACGCCCGAACGGAAGGCGAAGGCCGACGCGCTCGGCCTCACGCCGGACGAGGTCGTGACGATGGCGTCCATCGTCGAGTGGGAGGCCCGGAAGCCCGAGGAGCGGCGGCGGATCGCCGGGCTCTACCTCAACCGCCTGCTCGGCCGAACGTCCGCCGGCACCATGCGCCTCCAGGCCGACCCGACCGTCCAGTTCGCGCTCATGGAGGAGGGCGGCGAGCCGCAGATGCGCCGGCTCCTCTTCCGCGACTACACCTTCCCGAGCGCCTACAACACGTACCTCATCGACGGCCTCCCGCCCGGTCCCATCACGAACCCCTCCGACGCGACCATCGAGGCCGTCCTCGACAACGAGCGCAACGACTTCCTCTACTTCGTCGCCGATGGGACCGGAGGGCACGACTTCAGCCGCACGCTCGGCGAGCACAATGCGAAGGCCGCCCGCTGGAGCCAGTACATGAACGAGCAGACCCGGATCCGTCGCGAGCGCGAGGCGGCCGAGGCTGCTCAGTAGCTCCCGGCTGGCGACGCACGCCACCAGCCGGACGGAGTTGTCCGGCTTGTTCGTCAGGCCGCGACGCCGAGGTCGAGCGTCCGCGAGAGGTCGGCGAGCCGGAGCGGCTTGGTGAGGAACAGGTCGACGCCGGCCTCTATGCACTCCGTGCGCGCATTCGGCAGGGCCGTGACGGCCACGATGAGCGGGCGCTGTCCGTGGCGTTCACGAATCACCCGCGTCAATTCGACCCCCCCCATTCCGGGCATCATCACGTCCAGCAGAACGAGGTCGTAAGACTCCTCACCGATCGCGTTGAGCGCCGCCTCCCCGTTGTCGACCGCGTCGGCGTGAACGCCGAGCACGTCGAACATGCCCTTGGCCACGTGCAGGTTCGTCGCGTCGTCATCGACGATGAGCACGCGCGCAGCCCGCCCGACACGATCCTCTGGAACGACACGGAGTGCGGGCTCCGCGGAACCCACGGGGGGGCGGATCTGGAAGTGTTGAGCGAGGTCGGCCGCGGTCTCGATGGCACAGTCGAGTTGCGCCTGCTGGAGCCGAGACAGCGGCGTCTCGCGTAGCAGTTCGAGGTGGCCGAGCAGCGACTGGAGCTCGGCGCGCGCTTCGAGCGCGAGGCCACCCGTCGCATACACCATCGGCTGCGCGGGGGCTTCCGCCTGGGGCAGGTCTCCGATCTCGACGAGTGCCAGCCCCGCGAGCGGCGTCACGGAGACCTGGCGCCCGGAGGCGAGATGCATGGATGCCACGCGGTCCCGAAGCGCGTCCGCGAGCGCGTCCCGGAGATGAGACGCATCCGCAGCCGTTTCGGCGAGGTCGTCGAGCCGGCGGGCTTGGAGGCTGGAAGCGGCCCTGTTGGCCTGCAGCACACGTCCTCCTGGCCCTACCAAGAGAAGGGGCGACGAGATGAGATCAAACGCCTGACGATGCCAGCCAGCCCCCTTGTCCGCTCCTCGGAACATGGCGGGGGAGCCGGACGGGGGAAGTACATCCTTCATCTAACGGAGGGCAATTCTGGAAGTTCGTCCTCGGCGTCTCCACACGCTTTAGCGAACCGAGGACGAGAGCAACATAGGGTGACCACCCATTTAATCCAACGTCCCTCCCCGCTCCGCGCCACCTATCAGGAGACTCCCGACCACCCTCTGCCAGCCCGACGAGGGAGCATGACCGGGGTGCGAAAGGACTCGCATGCCTGCTCGGAACGGTGCTATCAACCGACCGAATCCTGGCGAAAACGGGCGCCCCTCTATCGACCGAAGCCAGCCGGATCGATACTAAGCCCATGAGCCCGGTCCTCACGCTCGCCACCGCCCAGCTTCGAGCTGACCTCCGCCACGCGGGCTCGGGGCGGCGGAGCGCGGGCCGGCTGGCGACGACGCTCATCGCCTATGGATTCTCGGGATTCATCCTCGCGCTCTCGCTGGGTGATACACCTGCCGAGCATGCGCTGTTTGTCGGCACCAGCTTCTCGCTCGTCCTGGCCGTCTTCGGCGTGGTCGGGTCCTACGACGAGCTGATGGGAAGGCCTCGCGACAATGCATGGTTAGCCACGCTGCCCGCCTCGGAAGCCCAGCATTATGGAGCGCGCCTGGTCGGCATCTCGGTCTACGTCGCGCTGATGGCTGTCGGCGTCGGCGTGCCGGTCGGCATCCGTGTCGCATTGGCACACGGAGGACTGCTGGGCCTCGTCGTCGGCGCCGGGGTGGCGGGGGCAGCGGTGTGGACGGCACTCCTCGCGCTGGCGGCGCTCTGGGGGCTGACGCTGTCGCTCCCGCAACGGGCCCTGCGCCTCACGCTCTCGGTCACCCGGACGGTCCTGATCGCTGCGCTCGTGCTGGGCTTTCAGCTCATCGGGGCCGCGCCAAACTCGCTGTCGTCACCGTGGTGGCCGGGCGCCTGGATGGCCGACGCGCTGGGCGGGCGGCCGACGTGGGGTCTCCTGCTGCTGCTTGCCTCGCTGGGGGGGTTCGGAGTCCTGTTCGGAACCGTCTTCCCAGGCCGCTACTTCCGCCTGCTCCGCCGCCTCGCCGACGGCGCCCGACGTGACGGGACACGCGCGCGGCTCGGCCGCCAGTTGACGGCGCCGGAACGGCTCGTCGTCCGCTCCGGCCCGGTGCGGGCGGCCAATGGGTTCGCGACGGCCGCCTTCGCCGCCGCCCGGCTCGTGCGCGGGCGCCTGTGGCCGGCGC
>CAYPVZ010000264.1:0-5143 GCA_964414235.1 uncultured Rhodothermales bacterium
GTCCTCACGCAGTCGCCGCTGACGTACTACGAAGCGACCGGCCGGCCGCTGCGGCTGACGAGCGCCAACTTCCGCGTCAACCGGACCTTCCAGTCGAGCCGGCGGACGGGACCGCGCGACGAGAGAGCCGTCTACGAAGACCTGCCGACGGGCTTCTACGACCCGTCCGTGCTCGCGCCTCGGAGCGCCGCCATCGGCTACGTCGATTACGCCGCCCCGTGGTCGGTCAGCGTCGGCCTGTCGGTCTTTCGCTCGATTCCCTCGACCGGCGAGCCGACGACGACCGCGGCCATCGACGTCAGCCAGTTCTCGACGCGTCTCACGCCGAACTGGTCGCTCACGGGCAGCACCGGGTTCGACCTCAAGCAGCTGGACATCACCCAGACGCGGCTCGCGCTCCGTCGCGACCTTCACTGCTGGGAGATGGCCATCAACTGGCAGCCTATCGGCGCGGTCAAGCTGTTCTCGGTGTCGCTCTACGTGAAGAGCGGCTTCCTCCGCGACTTCCTCCGCCTCGATGTTCCGAACTCGACAGTCCGGTCCCAGGGCCTCGGCGGGCTTACCAGCGGGTTCTGATCACCGCCCTCGGCACGGGCCCGCCGCGGCTGCAGGGAACGCTGGCGTTTCGAAACGGACGGGGTGTTGCGGCAGAGAGAGCCGCCCGACGAGCCTCCCGCGTTGACGGGACCGATTCAAGCCTGCGGCATGGCGTTTGCCCCACTGCAGGCACACCCGGCTCCCACGTCCGTGTCCGTCAGCTCCCAGGTCCTCGGCTACGGCCTTCCTCCCGCTCTCCGCGTCCTCGTCGATCGCCACCAGGCAAACCGGGCGAAGACGACGGCGGATCGCTCGCTCGCGCGGCGCCTCCACGCGGGCCTTCAGGAGCTCGGCACGCCCGTCGTCGGGCTGGCGTTCTACGTCCACGAGGGCGCCATCTCGATCTACGGCACGGTCCCGGACGTGGCGTCGCGCGAAGCGCTGATCGGCCTCGCCAGCGGCCTGCCCGGTGTCCGGCGCATCGTGGACCACCTCCAGCTGGCGGACGCCTAGGCCGCGCCGTTCTCACGATGGGGCGAACGCGTGGCGGAGGCGGCGCGTAGACTGCGCTGTCTCCCCCCGACACCCTGAATGGATCGCCCCCGTATTGGCATCACCACGTCCCTCAACCCGAACGAACGTGGGACGCGTGAGCAACGCCTCGACCTCGCCTACGTCCGCGCCGTGGAACGGGCAGGTGGGCTCCCGCTCCTCGCCCCGATGCTCGAATCGGACGAGGCGACGGACGCCTTCGCCGCCCTCCTCGACGGCCTCATCGTCACGGGCGGGCCGGCCATCGTCACGGGCCTCGTCGGCGACCTGCCGGAGGACATCGACGTGACGGATCCCGACCGCGTCGCCTCCGACACCCGCCTGCTCCGCGCCTTCCTGGAAGCCCGGCGGCCGACGCTCGGCATCTGCTACGGCATGCAGCTGGCGAGCGCACTGCGCGGCGGCACGATCTACGCCGACGTCGAACGCCAGCTCGAGCTGAGCGCGACGCACAGCCGCGGACGCGGCGGCTCGACGCATCCGGCCACCGTCGTCCCTGGCACCCGCCTGCACGCCCTCGTCGGTGACGACGTGGAAGTGAACACGCGACACGTGCAGGCGGTCGCAGAGCCCGGCGAGGGCTTCCGTGTCTCGGCGCGCGCGCCGGACGGCGTCATTGAGGCTGTGGAGACTGAGGACGGCGCGTTCGTCGGTGTCCAGTTTCACCCGGAGGCGATGGAGCCCGCCCTGGACGCCCTGTTCGTCGATCTGGTCGAGAAGGCGCGCGCGGCGCGCGGATAGGAACTGACGGCCATTCGGTTCGGTTTTTGCGAGCCCTGGCGCACGGACGACGCCACCCACCCGTTCGACACACATGTCGACTCCCAACGAACTCCCCGACTTCCGCCCGCTCCAGGAGCACATCGACGAGCCCGTCCCTGTGGACGCGTTCGGCGAGCCGCTCGACCCTGAGGACGACCAGTCGCTCGCGGGCGCCGAGGGCCGACGTGCCTTCCGCGAGGCCTTCCGCGTGCCGCTCCTGTCGCTGGCGGGCCTGGCCGCCGTCGGCCTCGTCGTGCTCGCATTCTACGGGGGCCGGCTGCGCGCCGAGGAGCCGACCGAGCCGCGCCCGTCGGGCACTGACGTCGAGGACGCCGTCGTCCCGTTCAGCCCGGACGACCCGTACACGTTCAAGGGCCTCGACATCCACCCGGACCGGCTCTACGGCCAGTACTTCGCCGGCGCCTTTGCGGGGATCGCGTCCGACAGCGGCGCCGTCGATTCCGACCTCGCGGACTTCCGCTGGCGGCTCGACATGTACCGCAAGGCCTACGGCGTCGACGACAACTTTACGATCCGCGTCCTCGACGACCGGACGGGCGAGACGCTGGAGGTCTTCCAGCTCCGCCAGCTCAAGGACCGCTTCAACGGCACCTCCCAGGCCGACTGGGACGCCATCAACCGCGAGCGCGTGGGCGAGACGACCCGGCTCCGCCAGAAATGGCAGGCCTACGGCATCCCGCGCGAGGCCATCGTCATCCGCTGGGGCTATGCCAACCAGACGCTCGAAGCCCGCGGGCGCGACCGCCGCTACCTGACCTACGAGGTGAACCTCGCCCGGCGGCTCGGCCTCAGCGTGCTGGCGACCGAGATCGGCACGGTCGAGACGTTCAACCAGGACCAGCTCGTGTCGTCGGTCGGCGCGCGGAGCCGGTTCCAGATGATGCCGGACATCCTCAACATGTTCGACGTCGAGAGCTACGCCGTCCCGGTCGCCAGCGGCGGGACGGTCGACGTTCGCGAGGAGAAGCACCCGCTGCTGGCCATGGAGCCGTCGCTGATGCTCGTCCGGGCCTACGCCAACTCGGTCGGGCACGAGCTGCCCGGCATCTCGGCCTACCACACCGGCCCCGGCAACATCTTCGCCCTCTACCGTGAGTACCTCCGCGCCCACCCCGGCACGCTCCGCGCCGGCCAGGAGCACGTCTCCGACGCGTACATGTGGGGCGTGACGGACGGCTTCGAGCGCGTCGACGCCGTCTCGTCGTTCGGTCCGCAATCGCGGGTGTACGTCCTGAAAGCCTACGGGGCGCTGCGCGCGACGGAGGACAAGCTGATCGACCCGGCCGACACGTTCCGCGGGGAGCTGGTGCGCGTCCGCCCCGGCGCGACGGTCACGCTCTCGCAGATCCTGACGGCGCTCGAACCGCATGAGCGGCGCCTCAACTGGGGCCCGGCCGAGGGCCGGACGCTGTACGAGAAGTTCCGCGACCTGAACCCGCACATCGCGCTCCCGCTGGCGCCCGGCGGCGGCGTGCCGGCCGCTGGAGACCTCCGCCTGACGGCCTCAGCCGGCAACAAGCCGGTCCGCTTCTTCCTGCCCGAGGGCGCCGCGTCGGTCCTCCGCCGGGTGGGCCTCGACGTTCTCGGCGACGTCCAGACGTTCGACGAGCGAACCTACCTCCTCGACGAGAGCGAGCGGACGCCGACGGACCGGGCCTACGACCAGCTCGTCCGCGACGCCGGTCAGTTCGGGTTCACCCGGACGGCGCAGCGCCGGTTCGAGCAGATCTACAACCAGCTCCAGACCCTCGCCGCAGAGCACCCGGACTCGCGCTACCGCCAGACGCAGGCCAAGATCGCCCGCATCCACCGCTCGGTCTGGCAGACGTCCGGCTTCCGCAGCCTCGTGGCCACGACGGAGACGCTCCTCTCCGTCGACCCGCGCGTGAACCTGGGTCGCGAGCCCCTCGCCAGCGCCGCGGCCGACTCAACGCCCCCGCGCACGCGCTCGTCCGTCACCCCGCTTCCTGTGCGTCCGCCGCAGATGCCAGAGCGGTCGTCCAACCGCTGATCACCGGGCGGCGATCGTGACAGAGAGGGGCGGCTCGCTTGAGCCGCCCCATTTTTTAGAGCAGCCGTTCGAGGTCCGCCAGCGCGTCGCGCAGGTCACGCGTGGCAACCGTCGACGGCAGAAACGGCCGGCTGTCGCCGAGGCCGACGCTGGCCCAGATGTCGTCGACGGGTCGTGCAAGGACGTCTTCCCGGAGACGGATGCCGTGGCGCTCGAAGATCGGCCCAACCTCGTCGGCTCGCTCGCGGAGTTGTTCGATGGTGGCCTGGTATGCGTGCGCGACGACCTCTTTTCGCGAGGCGAACGAGAACACGTTGGTGAAGAACATCCGGTAGTCGTCCTTGCGCGGCTCGAAAAGGATCAGGTCGGCGCCCTCGTAGCGCTCGCGGTAGGCGGCCATGCCTGTGCCCATCCGGCTGTGGATCAGCGTCCGGAACATCTGGCTCATTACGCCCGGCATCCCGCGGTCCGTGAGCCGCCCGCGCTCCATCGTTCCCTCGGCGACGGCCCGCGCGGTGTCGACCGGCACGATGGGGTTGACGCAGAGCACCAGCCCGGCGCCGTGCTCGAAGGCGATCGAAGCGTGCACCGTCTTGTTGAGGACGCCATCCACGTAGTGCCGCTCCTCGATCTCGACGGGCGGATACAGACCCGGCAGTGCCGTCGAGGCCTGCACAGCGAGGGAGATGGGCACATGGTCGGCGCCCTCCGATCCGAAAACGACGGTCTCGCTGGAGTCGAGATCGGTAGCGACCACGAACAGCGGGTTCGCCAGCTGGCGGAAGTCGTCGGTGCGGCCGGGGAGTAGGAAGAGCGTCTGCAGATACTGGCGCAGCGGCCGGTTGTCGAAGATGCCAACCGGCACGGCGCGCCCCAGCCGGTTGATGAGCGCCGAGACGAACCCGCTCGACCCCTTCGGGTCGCGCGCGACCGACCGGACCGCGTCGAGGACGAGGCCCGGGACGCGGACGCCGCGCTGGAGGTACTCGCCGAAGGCCGGCGCCATGAACAGCTCGGGCCGGAACGGGTGCTCGGTCGGCTCCTCGCCCACGACCGAGCGGACGAGCTGGGCCGTCGTGATCCCGTTCGCCAGCGAGGCGCCGACGAACGCTCCGGCCGAGATGCCGACCGTGACCGGCATCTGGTTCAGATCGATCCCGTCGAGCGCGTCGTCGAGCGCGCGAAGGACGCCGATCTCGTAGATCGCGCCCTCGGGACCGCCGCCTGCGAGGGCGAGCGCGACACGGCCGGTGCGGTGGT
>CAYPVZ010000265.1:0-5137 GCA_964414235.1 uncultured Rhodothermales bacterium
GGCGGCGGACGGCCCCGGCGAGGTCGGCGCGGAGGCCCGCGGCGCGGAGCCGCTGGCGGGCGACGAGCGCGGCCTCGGCCGCGCCGCGGAGGTGCGCCTTGCCGCGGTACGCCTTGAGCTCCTCGACGGCCGCGAGGATGTTATGGACCGTCTTCGTCCCGAAGCCCGGGAGCTCCGCCATCCGGCCCGTCACGGCGGCGGCCTCCAACTCCTCCAGCGACGTCACGCCCGCGTCCTGCCACAGCACTCGCACCTTCTTGACCCCGAGCCCCTTGACCCGGAGCACCTCGGGCAGTCCGGGCGGCAGCACCTGCAACAGAGACTCGACGGTGGCCGTCGTACCCGTCGCCAGCAGCTCGTCGACCTCGGCCACGACGCCTTTCCCAATGCCCTGGACGGTGCTCAGCTCGCCGTCGGCCGCGAGCGTCTCGACGGGCTCGTCCACGCGCTCGACGGCGCGGGCGGCCGAGGCGAAGGCGCGCGCGCGGAAGGGGTTGCCGCCGGTTAGCTCGATGAGGTCGGCGGTGAGCGCGAGGTGCCGGGCGATGGCTTTGTTGGTCATGACGGGAGAGGGGAGGGGTGGCGGACGTGAGATCCCGGGCCAGGTTTCCGCGAGGCGCGCGTCCGGCTAGCGGTGCGCATCGCCAGCGAGACGGCGGCGGCCACAGGATCCGGCCGGGGAGTGTCATCCTATCTTCGCGGCCCGACGAACCCGGCGCTGGAGCCGTCGTTCGCCGTACCAACGCACGCCTTCCGCCGTTCGGCTCCGACCCTACGTCCTCCCACTTCATGCTCCAGTCCCGCTTCGTTCCCATCCTCGGGGTCGGCCTCCTCGCCGCCGGTCTCCTTGCCAGCGTCTACGTCCGCGACGCCGTCTCTGCGTCCGACGACGTCGAGCAGCTCCGCAAGATCGAAGAGGCCTACGAGTACATCACGCGGGAGTACGTCGAGGAAGTCGACTCGGCCCAGCTGGCCGACGCGGCCATCGAGGGGATGCTCGCGAGCCTCGACCCGCACTCGGTCTACATCAGCGCCGAGGACATGCGCCGCGTCCGCGAGAGCTTCGACGCGAGCTTCGAGGGCGTCGGGATCTACTACGAGTTCGTCCAGGGCATCGAGGGCGCCGACACGCTGGTCGTGCTGATGCCCATTGCGGGCGGGCCGAGCGATGAGGCCGGTCTCCAGGCCGGCGACCGGATCGTCGAGATCGGCGGCGAGACCGCCATCGGCATCGACACCGACGGGGTCCAGGAGCGCCTCAAGGGACCGCGCGGGACGACCGTCGACATCGTCGTCCACCGCCCGGGCTACAAGGAGCCGCTCGACTTCACCATCCGCCGCGACCGGATTCCGCTGGAGACGGTCATCGCCGCCTACATGGTGGACGACAAGACGGGCCTCATCAAGCTCCAGCGGTTTGCTCGGACGAGCCACCAGGAGGTCCGCGACGCCATCCGCCAGCTCGAGGCCGAGGGCATGACGCGCCTCGTGCTTGACCTCCGCGGCAATGCGGGCGGGCTCCTGGAACAGGCCTATGGCATCGCCGACGAGTTCCTGGACGCGGGCAAGATGATTGTCTACACCGATAGCCGCCACCCGGAGAACCGCCGCCAGTACCGCGCGACGGACGGCGGCTCGTACGAGGAGGGCTCGCTCATCGTGCTCGTCGACGAGAACTCGGCCTCGGCGAGTGAGATCGTCGCGGGCGCGCTGCAGGACCACGACCGCGCCTTCCTCATCGGCCGGCGGACGTTCGGGAAGGGCCTCGTCCAGCAGCAGTTCCCGATGTCCGACGGGAGCGTGCTCCAGATGACGGTGTCGCAGTACTTCACGCCGGTCGGCCGGCTCATCCAGACGCCGTACGAGATCGGCGGTGGTGAGGAGGCCTACTACGAAGCAAAGATCGCGCTGCGCCAGGCCGTCGAGGGCCAGCTGGCGCCGAACGGTGGCCGCGTGGACGCCAACGCCTTCGGCGCCGACGTGCCGGACTCGCTCGTCTTCCACACGGACGGCGGCCGGCTCGTCTACGGAGGTGGTGGCATCCTGCCCGACTTCATCGTCCAGCCTGATACGCTCTCGGCCGCGCTGCGGACCGTCATCGGCAAGAACCTCGACAACGAGTTCGCTCGGATCGAGATCGAGCATCGCGGTGAGGCCTTCCGCCAGGAGTGGGAGGGCCGCGAGCGCGAGTTCGTCCGCCAGTTCCGCCTGAGCGACGCCGACTTCGAGCGGTTCCTCTCGTTCGTGGGCGACCACGGCGTCGACGTCGTCACGACTCGTCCGCACGACGATGCGGAGGACGTGCTCGTCCGGAGCGAGGCGCTGGCGGCCAAGCAAGACATCGAGGTCCGCATCCGGGCCTTCATGGCACGCCGGCTCTTCGACGCGGAGTCGTTCTACCCCGTCGTCGGCGATATCGACCCTGCCTTGCGCGAGGCCATGCGGCACTGGGACGAGGCGCAAACGCTCTCTGCTGGTCGCTGAGGTGCCTTTCGAAGACCTCACGTCGGATGGCCTCTGACACGACCGCCAGTCGGGAGCAACTTGCCCCCGGCTGGCGTGTCTGGACCCCGAGCGCCTTCCCGGCGGCTCCCTCTCCGCTTCGCGTCGCGTTGACATTCCCTGGGGCGGTGGGGATATTGGCCGCGCACCTCGCGCCGACGCGGCGCCGCTCCTCCGCGACCCCCCTGGCGATTCCGCCGTCTTTCCCGACCCCACCCGCTTCCAACCCCCGAGGGTTTCACCCATGATGCTTTCTGCCCTGCTCCTGCTGCAGGATGCCGCCGCCGACAGCGGCTTCGCCAACGGCCTCGTCGAGCGCTTCAACGAGGGCGGCCCCTACATGTGGCCGGTTCTCATCACGCTCATCATCGGCCTCGCCATCGCCTTCGAGCGGATCCTTTCCCTGAACCGGGCCGACATCAACGCGCCCAAGTTCATGGCCCGCGTCAAGGATGCCCTGGACAACGGCGGCGTCTCGGCCGCTGAGGACGTCTGCGCCAACACGCGCGGCCCTGTCGCCTCGGTTGTCCAGGCCGGCCTCACGCGGTTCGACGAGGGGATGGACGCCGTCGAGAAGGCCGTCGTCTCCTACGGCTCCATCGAGATGAGCTTCCTCGAGCGCGGCCTCGTCTGGCTCTCGCTCGGCATCTCGCTCGCCCCGATGTTCGGCTTCCTCGGCACGGTCGTCGGCATGGTCGAGGCCTTCGACGCCATTGAGGCGGCCGGCGACATCTCGCCGTCCCTCGTCGCCGGTGGTATCAAGGTGGCCCTCCTCACGACGGTCTTCGGCCTCATCGCGGCCATCATCCTGCAGGTCTTCTACAACTACTGCGTGTCGAAGATCGACCGGATCACGGCCGACATGGAGGAGGCTTCGGTCGAGCTTATCGACTCGCTGGCGATGATGTCGGTCGGCCGCCCGGCCCTTGGCGGCCGCACGCGCGCCACGCTGCCCGGCACGACCCCGGAGCTGGGCTCCGGCGCCGCACCGGCCATCACCGACCTCCCGTAAGCCCTGGTCCCGGGGCTGGCACGGCCGCCAGCCCCGGGGCTGTCTCCTGACCTTATCCCCATGGTCCTCGCTCTCGTCTGGCTCTGCTTCGTCATCATTGGGCTCTCTCTTCTGATGATGATCGGGTTCGGGCTTCGCAACGCCGGCACAACGCTGGCGGGCAGCAAGCTCGGCCTCGCCGCCTTCGCCCTTCCGGCCATTCTCTTTGTCGTCCTCTACGCCGTCAACTCAGGCAACCCCGAAGGTGGGTGGCAGACCGCGGCCGTGCTGACGGCGATCATCATGGCGGCGCTCGGGCTGCTCAGCCTCGTCATCTTCGGCGCCAAGAGCCTGTTTAGCTAGCCCGGTCGGTCAGCTCGCCTGACCGGCTTGGTCGGCTCGCTCCGTCCCGGCCCGCTCCCCCCGACCCATGCCCCTGCTCAAGAAAAAGGAGCGTGAGAACCCCGAGATCCCCTCGGCCTCACTCGCCGACATTGCGTTCCTGCTGCTGATCTTCTTCCTCGTCACGACCACGATCGACGCGGACAAGGGGATCTACATGCAGCTCCCGCCCAAGCTGGACGAGAACAACCCGCCGCCGGAGATCAACCAGCGGAACCTGCTCAACGTCCTCGTCAGTGCCGACGGTCAGGTCCTCATCGACAACGAGGTGACGAATGTCGCGGCCATCCGCGACATCGTCAAGCGCCACATCCTCAACAACGGCCGCGAGCCCCAGTTCTCGATCTCGCCCGACAAGGCGGTTACGTCGTTCAAGACCAAGCGCGGGCTCCCGTACGGCACCTACATCTCGGTGCTAGACGAGATCAAGTCGGCGTACAACGAGGTCCGGGATCAGGCGTCGCGCCAGGAGTATGGCATGCCGTACAACGAGTACGCCGCCAGCCTCGACGGCGAGCCGGACGTGATCGCAGAGAAGTACCCGCTCAAGATCTCGCTGGCGGAGCCGGACGATAACTAGTCTCCACGCTCTCTTCCCACCCGCCCTCAGGGGCCCAACCCACGCGACATGTCCGCCCACTTCAAGAAGAAGAGCGCCCGGACCAGCCAGGAGATCCCAACGGCGTCCATGCCGGACATCATCTTCATCCTCCTGTGCTTCTTCATGGTGACGACGGTGCTCCGGGAGACCGAGCTCCTCGTGCAGGTCCGAATCCCGCAGGCTGAGGCCATCGAGAAGATCGACCAGAAGCGGCTGATCAAATACGTCTACATCGGGCCGGAGAAGATGGAGACTGGCGGGCTCGGCGAGCCCGCTGTCCAGATCGACGACGCGATCGTGCGTGACCTGCCCCAGATCCGACAGGCCATGTACGCTGCGCT
Organism: uncultured Rhodothermales bacterium; assembly: GCA_964414235.1. GTDB lineage: Bacteria > Bacteroidota > Rhodothermia > Rhodothermales > Rubricoccaceae > Rubrivirga. Next base: position 4,838 of record CAYPVZ010000265.1, read on the forward strand.
CCGCGAAGAGCCCCGGACGATCATCTCGCTCCGCGTCGACAAGGAGGTTGAGACGGGGACGCTCTACGACGTCCAGCAGGAGCTGCGCGAGGCCGAGGCGCTCCGCGTCAACTACTCGACGTCGCGCGAGGCCGAGTAGCTCGCTGCTCCGTACAGGTGCCGCCGGGGCGTCTCATCCGAGACGCCTCGGTTTTTTTGTGGACGGCGCGTGCCTGGCTGGCGGCACCGGAGCGGCAGCGGAGCGTTTCGCCCGGACTCCACGGCCTCCGCCCGTGGCGCCCCGCTAGCGTCTCCGTACGA
>CAYPVZ010000266.1:0-5120 GCA_964414235.1 uncultured Rhodothermales bacterium
CCGCGAGGTCGTTCCACGTCAGCGACGGACGGCTGTAGGTGGCGACGAAGCGCTGGACGGCCTTGCGGGCGGTCTTGGAGCGGAGGTTGGCGAGCGTGCCGCCGGGCACGCGCCGGGCCTGCCCGAGCGCCGCGCGGAGCGTCGCCAGCCGGACGGGTGGATGCGCGGGCGGGTCGGGGAGAGGCTCGTCCAGCTTAGCCATGAAAACCGGGTCGCTCGTGTATTGGGCGATCCCCATGCCCTTCAGGAACGGGAGCGAGGTGAGGTCGAGGTCGCGCGGGCGCCAGCCGAGCAGCGTCGTGTCCAGCGTGAGCACGATGGCCGAACAGCCGCACGCCTCGGCGCGGCGGACGAACGAGCGGACGAGGTCGTCGTCGGTGCTCCAGTAGAGCTGGAACCAGCGCGCCGCGCCGGGCCGGACGGCGTCCATCGCGGCGGCCGTCTCTTCCATCGACACGCTGGCCTGGCTCGAAAACACAAACGGGACGCCGAGCGCGGCCGCCGCCCGCGCCACGGCGAGGTCGGCTTCGGCGTGCGCCATCTCCAGCACGCCGACGGGCGCCAGCAGCAGCGGCGCCGGCAGGTCGAGGCTGAGCAGCGTGGTCGAGAGGTTGCGCGGGTCGGCACCGCGCAGGACGCGGGGGACGATCTGGCGTCGGTCGAACGCGGCGCGGTTGGCCACCATCGTCCGCTCCTCGCCCGCGCCGCCGGCGAGGTAGGCCCAGGCCTCGGCCGACACAGCCCGGCACGCGGCTTCCGCCAGTCGCGCAGGGTCGGCGGGGACCACGGGGCTCTGGCCGGCAAGGCCTGAGAGGAACACGGCCCGCTGGCGGTGCGGGCCGGCGGCGTCGAACGAGGGGGCGGGCACGGCGGGCGGGGCGGAGGCCCGCCCAACGTAGCCCCTACTCGATGGTCCAGGTGTCGCCGGCCGCCAGCAGCGCGGCGAGGTCGCCGCGGCCCTTCGACGCCGTCACCTCCTGGACCTGCGCGTTGAGGAGCGCGTCGTACGTCGGCCGGTCTTCGCGGTAGAGCACGCCGAACGGGCGCGGCAACTCCGCGTCCCAGAACATCTGGTCGACGACGAGCAGCGCGAGCGCCTTGTCGGTCGAGTCGTAGACGACGCAGTCGTCCGCCGTGCGCTCACCGCCGAGGTCGACCGAGCGGAGCCGGAGCCCGTCGAGGACGAGGCCCTTCTCGCCGTTCGCGTACGTCATCGGCTGCCCGTCCTCCACGAAGACGGCCCGCAGCGGCTTCGAGTCGCGCTCGGTGAAGTCGAAGAAGGCGCCGTCGTTGAAGATGTTGCAGTTCTGGTAGACCTCGACGAAGCTCGTCCCGCGGTGGGCATGCGCCGCCTTGAGGACCGCCTGCATGTGCTTCGGGTCGCGGTCGAGCGTCCGCGCGACGAACGTGCCGTCGGCGCCGAGCGCCAGCGCGGCCGGGTTGAACGGGTGGTCCAGCGACCCGTACGGCGAGGACTTCGTGACCTTGCCGACCTCCGACGTGGGCGAGTACTGGCCCTTGGTGAGCCCGTAGATCTGGTTGTTGAACAGGAGCACCTGCAGGTCGACGTTGCGCCGGAGCAGGTGGGCCGTGTGGCCCGCGCCGATGGAGAGCGCGTCGCCGTCGCCGGTCACCATCCACACGTCGAGCTCCGGGCGCGTCGCCTTGAGGCCGGTCGCGATGGCCGGCGCGCGGCCGTGGATGGAGTGGAAGCCGTACGTGTTCATGTAGTACGGGAAGCGCGACGAGCACCCGATGCCCGAGATGAACACGACGTTCTCGCGTCGCTCGGCCAGCTCCGGCAGCGCGCGCTGGACGGCCGCCAGCACGGCGTAGTCGCCGCAGCCAGGGCACCAGCGGACGTCGGCGCCCGAGACGAAGTCCTTGCGCGTGAGGACCGGCAGCCCGAGGCCCGCGCCGTCGCCCGCGGTCTCGGGGTCCACCGTCCGCGCGCGCGGCGGGACGGGCGGTCGCTTGGCACCGGGCGGCCGCGCCGGCTTCTTCAGGGGCGCGCCCGGCGGCAGCGTCGGCTTCCGACTGGCGGCAGGCTTCGGCGGCCCGGCCGGCTTGGTCGCCGCCGGCGGGGCGCCGTCGTCGGGGCCGGTCTCGGGGATCGGTGGGAGCGCGGGGCCGTCGCCGGCCGAGGGCGAGGCCGGCGCGTCGACGGGGTGCGTCTTTCCGGCGGGCTGCGGGACGTCCGGGTCGGCGCCCTCGCCGTGGGAGGTCGGGGGCTCGCCGCCGGGACGGGCGGCCGCGTCGTCGCGGAGCGGGGCGTCAGACATGCGTGGCGTCGGTGTCGGTGGCGTTCGCCAGCGCGAGGATCGCGGCCTCGACCTCGCGCGCGGCGAACGGAAGGCCCTGGACCTTGCTCAGGCCCTCGGCCGGGATCAGGAAGCGGTCGCGGAGGAGGTGGACGAGCTGGCCGGCGTTGAGCTCGGGCACGAGGACGTGGCGGTAGCGCCCGAGCGCCTCCTCCAGCCCGCGTGGGAACGGGTTGAGCCAGCGGAGGTGCGCATGCCCGACCCGGAGGCCGTGCTGGCGGGCGTTCCCCACGGCCTTCTTGATGGCGCCGTACGTCGAGCCCCAGCCGACGACGAGCACGTCGCCCGCGTCGTCGCCTTCGATCTCGATCGGCGGGAAGGCCTCGGCGATCCGCGCGACCTTCTCGGCGCGCGTCTCGGTCATCCGCTGGTGGTTCTGCGGGTCGTAGCTCACGCCGCCCGTCCGCGCGTCCTTCTCCAGCCCGCCGATGCGGTGCTCCAGGCCGGCCGTGCCCGGTCGGGCCCAGCCGCGCGCGAGCGTCGCCTCGTCGCGGACGTAGGGGAGGAACTGCCCCTCCTCCGTGCGCGCCGCGCTGGCGGCCTCCGCGAAGGCGACGTCGATGGGGGGGAGGGCGTCGGCGTCGGGGAGGCGCCAGGGCTCGGAGCCGTTGCCGAGGTAGCCGTCGGAGAGGACGATGACCGGCGTCATGTAGGTCAGCGCGATCCGAGCGGCGTGGTAGGCCGCGAGGAAGCACTCGCCTGGCGTCTTCGGCGCGAGCACGGGCGTCGGGGCATCGCCGTTGCGGCCGTAGATGGCCATCAGGAGGTCGCTCTGCTCCGTTTTCGTCGGCATGCCCGTGCTCGGCCCGGCGCGCTGCACGTCGATGACCACGAGCGGGAGCTCGACCATCGTCGCCAGTCCGAGGAACTCGCCCTTGAGCGCCATGCCGGGCCCGGACGTCGCGGTCACGCCGAGCGCGCCGCCGAAGCTGGCGCCGATGGCGCTGCCGATGGCCGCGATCTCGTCCTCGGCCTGGACCGTCTTGACGCCGTAGTTCTTGTAGCGCGAGAGCGCGTGGAGCAGGTCCGAGGCCGGCGTGATGGGGTAGGTCCCGTAGAACAGGTCGAGCCCGGACTTGGCCGCCGCCGCGACGAGGCCGAGCGCCAGCGCCTCGTTGCCCCGGATGGCGCGGTACGTGCCCGGCGGCAGCGGCGCCGGGGCCACCTCGTAGCGGGCGACGAAGCTCTCCGAGATGTCGCCGTAGTGGTAGCCCTTGTCGAGCGCGCGGAGGTTCGCGTCGCGGATCTCGGGGACCTTGCCGAACTTGGTCCGGATCCACGTCCGGGCGGGCTCGATGGGGCGCGTGTAGAGCCAGAGCGCCAGCCCGAGCGCGAACATGTTCTTCGCACGGTCGATCTCCTGCTTGCTGAGGTCGGTGTCGGCGAGAGCCTCGTGCGTCAGCCGCGTCAACTCGACGTCGTGGCGCTCGTAACGGTCGAGTGTCCCGTCCTCCAACGGGTTGACCTCGTAGCCTGCCAGCGCCAGGTCGCGGTCGGTGAAGCTGTTCGTGTTGACGAGGACGGCCCCACCGGGCTTCACGCGGCCCAGGTTCACCTTCAGCGCGGCCGGGTTCATCGCGACCAGCAGGTCCACCTCGTCGCCGGGCGTGAGGACGGCGGCGTTGCCGAAGTGGAGCTGGAAGCCGGAGACGCCATAGAGCGTGCCGGCGGGCGCCCGGATCTCGGCCGGGAAGTCGGGGAGCGTGGCGAGGTCGTTGCGGGCGTGGGCGGTCGCCAGCGTGAACTGGGTGCCGGTCACCTGCATCCCGTCGCCGGAGTCGCCGGCGAACAGGACGACGACGTCGTCGAGGGCGTGGGTGGGAACCGCGGGGGCGGCGTCCCGGGACGTTTCGGTCATGCCGGCCGTACGCGTGGGCGGTGGGGGTGATTCTGTCGGAAGGCCAAGCTAGACGCCTCCGTCTGGGGATTTTGGGCGGTTCGCCCCGTTTTCGAGAGGATCACGTTTCACTATGGGAGTCGGCGGGCCCGAGCCCCGCTGACGGCCCGGAGAGGCCGAATGGCGTGAGTGGTTTTTGTCGGACGATGGACGACGCTCGGCCGGTATTCACGAGCGACGTCGGAACAGCGGGGGACTGCGCCCCGGTTAGAGGCGAGCCCTTCAGGGGGTCACCCCTCCGCCATGTCCGACCGTGTCCGCGACCTGTTCCCCCGGCCCAAGCCGGTTGTCGCCGTCATCCACGCGGGACCCTCGCCGGGCGTCCCGGGCAGCCGGAGCGTCCGCGCGGCCGTGGACCGGGCGGTCGCCGAGGCACGACTCCTCGTCGAGCTGGGCGTCGACGGGCTCCTCGTCGAGAACGCCCACGACGCGCCGGCCCTGAGCGACGACGAGACGGGCCCGGAGGTCGTCGCCTACATGACGCACGTGGCGGTGGCCGTCCGGCGCAACGCGGATCGGCTTCCCGTCGGCGTCCGCGTGCTCCACGCCGACCGCGCCGCGCTGGCGGTGGCGCACGCGGCCGGCTGTCACTTCGTCCGCGTCGACCGGTGGGCCGAGGATCCGGGCTCGGCAGCCCGCTTCCACCGCTACCGCGAGTCGCTCGGCGCCGGCCCCCTGCCGGTTCTCGCTGACCTCCGCCCCAGGACGGTGGACGAGGTCCCGGCTCTCGTCGCGGCCACCGAATCGGCCCGGCCCGACGCGCTGGTCGTGCTGGGCCCCGCCGTCGGGCACCGGCCAGCGGAAGGCGTGGTCGAGACGGCGTGCCGCGCCTCCTCGCTGCCGCTCTTCTGCGGCGGCGGCCTCGACGGCGAAAACCTCATCGACTACCTCCACGATGCGGA
>CAYPVZ010000267.1:0-5115 GCA_964414235.1 uncultured Rhodothermales bacterium
GCCGAAGGGCGGCTTCAAGAACCGCAACCGCGTCGCCTACGACCCGATCAACCTGGGCCGGCTCGCGGAGCTCGTGGCGGAAGGCCGGCTGGAGTCCGGCGCGACCGTTTCGCCGGACACGCTCCACGCGCTGGGCATCGGCGGCAAGAACGGCCGGTTCAAGATCCTCGGGACGGGTGACCTCGGCGTGAAGCTCGACGTCCACGCCCACGCGTTCTCGGCCTCGGCCAAGGAGAAGATCGAAGCGGCCGGAGGCTCGGCCACCGTCGTCGACTAAACCGGAGCCGGCCGCTGGCGACCGTCGCCAGCGGGTCGTCCGCTCACCGCTCAGACCCACCCCCATGGCTTCGGTCGCCGAATCGATCCGCAACATCTGGAAGATCCACGAGCTTCGGCAGCGGATCCTCTACACGCTCGGGCTCCTCGTCATGTATCGGCTCGGGTCGTACGTGACGCTCCCGGGCGTCGACGCTGTCGCGCTCAAGGAGATCGCCGACGCGAGCGGGAACCAGCAGGGCCTGTTCGGCCTGTTCGACCTGTTCGTCGGCGGTGCCTTCTTCCGGGCCGGCGTGTTCGCGCTGGGCATCATGCCCTACATCACGGCGAGCATCATCATCCAGTTGCTCGGCGCGGTCTGGGCGCCGATCCAGAAGCTTCAGCGCGAGGGTGAGGATGGTCGCCGCAAGATCACGCAGTGGACCCGTTACGGGACCATCGCGATCACGGCGCTCCAGTCCTTCGGCTACGCCATCAACCTTCGCTCGACCTCTGGGGGTGCCATCGTGATTCCCGAGTGGGCGTTCATGGTGGTCTGCCTGATCTGCCTCACGGCGGGCACCATCTTCGTGATGTGGCTCGGCGAGCGGATCACCGAGAAGGGCATCGGCAATGGCATCTCGCTCATCATCATGATCGGGATCATCGCGCGCCTGCCCGCGGTGCTGGCCAACGAGCTGCCCGGTATCGGCCGCCAGGACTCGAACATCTTCATCTTCCTGATCGAGCTCGCCGCGCTGGCGGTGATCACGGCTGGAGTCGTTTACGTGACGCAGGGGACACGGCGGATCCCGGTCCAGTACGCCAAGCGCGTCGTCGGGCGGAAGCAGTACGGCGGCACGACGCAGTACCTCCCGCTGCGTGTGAACGCGGCCGGCGTCATGCCGATCATCTTCGCCCAATCGATCATGTTCATCCCGAGCACGATCGCCGGCTTCATGCCGGAGAACGGGTTCTGGCTCGGCGTCGGTCAGGCGACCGGCAACCCGTTCGGGTTCTGGTACTCGTTCATCTTCTTCACCATCTGCGTCTTCTTTACGTACTTCTACACGGCCATTGCAGTGAACCCGCAGGAGATGGCCGACACGATGAAGCGCCAGGGGGGCTTTATCCCAGGCGTCCGCCCAGGCCGCCAGACGAGCGAGTTCATCGACACCATCCTGACGCGGATCACGCTGCCGGGCGCCATCTTCATTGGCGCCGTCGCCATCCTGCCTGCCATCGTCGTCCAGTTCGGCGTGCAGCAGGGCTTCGCTCAGTTCTTTGGGGGGACGAGCCTGCTCATCCTCGTCGGCGTGACGCTCGACACGCTGCAGCAGGTCGAGAGCCACCTCCTCATGCGTCACTACGACGGGTTCATGAAGACGGGTCGCGTGCGCGGCCGGCGACGGTAGATGGCGAGCGGTCGCATCATTCTCAAGAACGACGCCGACATCGCGGGCATCCGCGAGGCTGCCAGCGTAGTGGAGCGGGCGCTGGCGGCGGCCGCGTCCCTCGTGAAGCCCGGGACGAAGACGATCCAACTCGACGAGGCCGCCGAGGCCGTTATCCGCGACGCGGGTGGCCGTCCGGCCTTCAAGGGCTATCGGCAGGGCGGCGACACGATCCCGTTCCCGGGGACTCTTTGCATCTCGGTCAATGATGTCGTGGTGCACGGCATCCCGAACGCGTACGAGTTGCGCGAGGGAGACATCATCTCGGTCGACTGCGGGGCGGAGCTGGACGGCTACTTCGGCGACTTCGCCTACAGCTTCCCGGTGGGCGAAGTGTCGGCCGAAGCCCAGGCCCTGCTCCAGACGACGCGCCAGTCACTCGACGAGGGCATCGCAGCGGCCGTCGCCGGCAACCGGATCGGCGACATTGGCTATGCCGTCCAGTCCTACTGCGAGAGCCGGGGCTACGGGGTGGTTCATGACCTCGTGGGCCATGGCGTCGGGAAGCAGCTTCACGAGGCGCCCAACGTGCCGAACCTCGGCCGTCGCGGAACGGGCAAGAAGCTCCAGGCCGGCCTGACGCTCTGCATCGAGCCGATGATCAACGGCGGCACGGGCGACGTCACTGTCGACCGCGACGGCTGGACGATTCGCACCGCCGACGGCGCGCTCAGCGCGCACTTCGAGCACATGGTGCTCGTGCAGCGGGGCGCGCCCGAGGTGCTCTCCTCGTACGCCCTCATCGAAGCCGCGCTGGCGACAGCGCGCGGCGACACCCCGGCCGAACCCGCTTCGGCCGACGTCGCGTCCTAGATCCGATCACCACCCGCGCTATCGCGCTCCCGCATGGCGAAGCAGCCTGCGCTCCGACAAGACGGCAAAGTCACCGAGGCCCTGCCCAACGCCCAGTTCCGCGTGGAGCTGGAGAACGGACACGAGATCCTCGGCCTCCTTTCCGGCAAGATGCGGAAGTTCTACATCCGCATTCTCCCCGGCGACCGCGTGACGGTCGAGATGTCGCCCTACGACCTGACCAAGGGGCGCATCGTGTATCGCTACAAGTAGCTCGGCTACTTCCCGTCGGTTCGGGCGCGCGGCCTCCGCCAGTGGAGCTGTCAGCGGCGCGAGATGGGCGGGCTTTTCACGGCCCGTTCCGCACATCTGCCCCGTTTCGGGGCGTTCTTCCAGGCCGGCCCTTTGGGCTGTCCCGACACTCACTCTGGAGTCACGACCATGAAGGTTCGCGCCAGCGTCAAGAAGCGGTCCGCCGACGACAAGATCGTCCGGCGTAAGGGCCGCATCTACATCATCAACAAGAAGAACCCCAAGCACAAGCAGCGCCAGGGGTAACCCGCTGAGTGGGCGCCCGCCCGCTTGGCTTCACACCACCAGACTTATGCCTCGTATCGCAGGAGTCGACGTCCCCGGCCGCAAGCGCGGCGAGATCGCCCTGACGTCGATCTTCGGGGTCGGCCGGAGCCGGGCCCACGAGATCCTGGAGCGCGCCGGCCTCGACGTCGACACGTATCCGGACGAGTGGTCCGAGGACGAGACGCGTCGCGTCCGTGCCCTCATCGAAGACAACTACGTCGTCGAGGGTGCCCTCCGCACCGAGACCCAGCTCAACATCAAGCGGCTGATGGACATCGGCTGCTACCGCGGGCTGCGCCACCGTCGTGGCCTCCCCGTCCGCGGTCAGCGCACGAAGACCAACGCCCGCACCCGGAAGGGCCGCAAGAAGACGGTCGCCGGGAAGAAGAAGGCACCGCGCAAGTAGGGGCCCGGCGCTTCGGCGCCACCGGCTCCCCTCTTACGGGTCCTGCATTTTCACGGGAGCGCACGCACGCAGGCACCGCCAGCCGAGGCCTCGGCCCGCTGGCGACCACCCCTGACGCGCTCGCACCGGACTCCAAACACCTCCTGAGCCCCCGGGCTCGCAGACCAGCATCATGGCGAAGCAGCAGGGCGGCGCCCGCCGCGGCAACACGCGCGCGGTCCGCCGCAAGAAGGTCCAGGTCGAGTCGAACGGCAACGCCTACATCAAGGCGTCGTTCAACAACGTCCTCATCACCATCACCGACGCCTACGGCAACACGATCTCGTGGAGCTCGTCGGGCAAGATGGGCTTCCGCGGCTCGCGGAAGAACACCCCGTACGCGGCCCAGGTCGCGGGCACCGAGGCGGCCAAGGAGGCCTACGACCTCGGGCTCCGCCGCGTCGATTGCTACGTGAAGGGCCCCGGCTCCGGCCGCGAGGGCGCCATCCGCGCGCTCGCGATCGCCGGCCTCGAGGTCCTCTCGATCCGCGACACCACCCCGATCCCCCACAATGGCTGCCGGCCGCCCAAGCGCCGCCGCGTCTGACGCACGGCGCTGGGCCTAACCGCCCGGCTGCGCCCGCCTCGGCCCGGCATCGACCGTGGCCGGGGGCGGACCGCACGTATTCAGCCGACCCTTAGCCCGGGTCGGCTCACTCACGAGACCCACCCAAGAAAATGGCCCGTTACCGCGGACCCAAGCAGAAGGTCGCCCGCCGCTTTGGCGAGCCCATCTTCGGCCCGTCGAAGTCGCTCGAGCGCAAGCCCTACGGCCCCGGCCAGCACGGCAACGCCCGCCGCCGCAAGGAGTCCGAGTACTCCGTCCAGCTCAAGGAGAAGCAGAAGGCGAAGTACACCTACGGCCTCCTGGAGCGCCAGTTCAGGAACCTCTTCGAGAAGGCGGCCCGGAAGAAGGGCGTCACCGGCGAGAACCTGCTCCAGTTCCTCGAGGCCCGCCTCGACAATGTCGTCTACCGCCTCGGCTTCGCGCGCACGCGCCGCCAGGCCCGCCAGCTGGTCACGCACGGCCACGTGATGGTGAACGACCGCGTCTCGGCCATCCCGAGCCACCAGCTCCGGCCCGGCGACCTCATCGAGGTCCGGCCGAAGTCGAAGAACCTCGACGCCATCCAGGACGCGCTCAGCGTGAACCGGCGGAGCTACAACCACCTGGAGGTCGACCGCGACGCGCTCAAGGGCAAGTTCCTCGACTTCCCGGCGCGCGAGGACATCCCGGAGAACATCCGGGAGCAGCTCATCGTCGAGCTCTACAGCAAGTAAACGCCCGGCTGGCGGCTCCTCTGGGAGGGGCCGCCAGTCCTTCGATCTCATTCAGACAACGACAAGCCACATGGCCCAGATTCCGCTCCAGATGCCCGACGGCGTCACGGTCGAGGAGATGAACGAGACGTACGGGCGGTTCGTCGTCCAGCCGCTCGAGCGCGGCTACGGCGTGACCATCGGGAACGCGTTCCGGCGCGTCCTCCTCTCGTCGCTCTCGGGCACCGCGATCACGGCCGTCCGCATCGACGGCGTCCAGCACGAGTTCTCGACGATCCCCGGTGTCACCGAGGACGTCACCGAGATCAT
>CAYPVZ010000268.1:0-5111 GCA_964414235.1 uncultured Rhodothermales bacterium
CCCTCGCGTTCTCGCTGCTGTGCAACAACTACACGGTCTCGACGAGCCGCGTGAACCAGGCCCAGGACGAGATCGTCGAGCTGCTGGCGGACTTCACGGGGCGGTAGCCTCGCGGAGGGCGCCCGCCAGCCGGGCGGGCGGAGGATTTCGACGACGGCGCAACCGAGCGACGGGCCGATACGCTAGGGGGCTCTTTCCCCCTGGCTGGCCCATGCCCGTTTCCGTCCTCGACGTCCGCGACGTCACCCGCACGCTCTCGCTCGGCGACACGCCGGTCCCCATCCTCCACGGCGTCTCGTTCACCGTCGACCCGGGCGAGTGGGTGGCCGTGACCGGCCCGTCGGGCAGCGGCAAGTCGACCCTGCTCGGCCTCGTGGCTGGCCTCGACGCGCCGACCTCGGGGAGCGTGTGGATCGACGGCGTCGACGTGTCGGCGCGGAGCGAGGGCGAGCTGGCGCGCATCCGCAACGAGAAGGTGGGCGTCGTCTTCCAGTCGTTCAACCTGATCCCGACGCTGACGGCGCAGGAGAACGTCGAGGCGCCGCTCTACGTCGGGCCGCACCGCCGGGAGGCGTCCAAGCGCGCCCGCGCCATGCTGGAGCGCGTCGGGCTGGCGGACCGCCTCGGGCACCGCCCGCACCAGCTCTCGGGCGGGCAGCAGCAGCGCGTCGCCATCGCGCGGGCGCTCGTGACCGAGCCGGCCGTCGTCGTCGCCGACGAGCCCACGGGCAACCTCGACGCCGCGACCAGCGCCGCCGTGCTCGACCTGTTCGCCGCCCTCCGCCGCGACCTCGGCCTGACGCTCTTCGTGGTGACGCACGACCCCGACGTGGCCGACCGCGCCGACCGCGTGATCCACCTCGTCGACGGCCGGGTCGCGACCGACACGCGGGCGGCGGCATGACGACGCTCGCCTTCTACCTCCGCTACGCCGTCCGCTCGCTCCGGCGCAGCGGCCAGCGCGGCGTGCTCGCGGTGGCCTGCGTGGCCTTCGGCGTGTTCTCGCTCGTCAGCCTCCAGCTGTTCGCGGCCAGCATCCAGGGCGCCGTCCTCCTCCCCCCGACCACCCTGCTCGGGGGCGACCTCGCGCTGAGCCGCGACGCGCCGCTCTCGCCCGACGACCTCGCGGCCCTCACCGCGGACCCCGACGTCGACGGCGTCGATGCCCGCGGCGAGGTGCCCGCCCGGCTCGTCCAGAGCCTCGGCGACGCGCGGCTGTTCATCTTCACCCGCCTCATGGCCGTCGACCCGGCCGTGTACCCGCTCGTCGGCGAGCTCCGGCTCCGGAGCGGGACGCTGAGCGACGCACTCGCCGAGGCCGGGTCCGTCGTCCTGTCGCGCGACCTGGCCGCCGCGCTGGCGGTCGACGTCGGCGACCGGATCCGCCTGGTCGGCGCGCCCGGCGAGAGGCCGCAGGTGCTGACCGTCAGCGGCCTCGCCGACATGCTGCCCGACGCCGTGGGCGGAACGCTCCTCGTGAGCCGCCAGACCGGCCGCGACCTGGCCGGCGACGACCTCGTCGCCTCCGCCCTCGTCCGCACCGACGCGCCGGACCGCGTCGCGGCGCGGTTCGAGGCGGCCGGCTGGACCGTCGAGCGACCGCGAGAGCAACCGAGCGCGGTCGAGCGCGTGTTCCGGTTCGGGCTCCCGGCGGCCGGGCTGCTCGGCCTGCTGGTGGGCGGCATCGGCGTGGCGAACACGCTGCAGGTGGTGCTCACGCGGCGGCGACCCGAGGTGGCGGTGCTCAAGACGCTCGGCTACCGCCAGCGGGACCTGCTCGCGCTGTTCGGCATCGAGACGGCGCTGCTCGGGCTCGCCGGCGGTGTGCTGGGCGCGACCGCCGGCGCCGCGGGCGCGGAGGGCCTCCGGCGCGCCATGGCGGGCAGCCTTCCGGTCCTGCTCGACTTCCAGCTGGTCCCCTCAGCGCTCGTCGGCGGGCTGGCGGCCGGCGTGGTGACGGCCGTCCTGTTCGGGCTCATCGCCATCGTCCGCGCGAGCGCCGTGCGGCCCGGCGTGCTGCTCCGGCAGACGCCGATCCGGGCCACGGGCCGCACGCGGTGGGCGACGGCGGGGCTCTCGGCCGTCCTCTTCCTGACGTTCGGCGTGATCGGCAGCGTCCTGATCGGGTCGGCGGCCTACGGCTTCGGCGCGATCCTCATCGGCGTCGTCGGGCTCGTCGTGTTCGGCGCCGTCATGGTGGGCGTGCTCCTGCTCGCCGTGCGGATCCCGCTGCCCGGACTGCCGCTCGTGCGGATGGCCTCGGCCAACCTCGGGCGGCACCCGGCGCGCGCCGCGGCCTCGCTCGTGGCGCTGTTCGTCGGGACCTTCGCCATCGCGCTCTCGGCTCTCGTCCTCCTGAACGGCCGGGACGAGGTGGTGAGCCGGATGGTCGAGACGGGGCAGACCAACGTGGCCGTCTACGGCGTCCCGGCCGGCGACGACGCGCTCCGCCAGCTGGCGGCAGACGCGGGCGCGACGGTCTGGACCGACCGGAGCGCCGAGGCCGTGGTGACCCGCCTCGACGGCGAGGGCTTCGACTTCGTCGACACCATCCACGGCCGCGGGGCCGAGGGCGCCGCCAGCGTCGTCGTCTCGGACTCGGGGCGGGGCGACCGTGGGACGGCCTGGCTCGCCGACCCCGATGGTCTGCTGGTCCCGTGGCGGCTGGCCACGGACAAGCGCCCGGTCACGGTCGGCGACACGCTCCTCGTCCGCGTGGGCGACGTCGAGCGACGGCTGGCCGTCGACGGGTACTACGACCGGCCCGACGGCATCTCGCTGATCCGGACCTCCGGCGTGCTCGTGCTTCCGGCAACGTTCGACGCGCTGGCGGCCGACGCCGAAGTGACCGAGACGGTCGCCGTGGAGGTGCCGCCCGACCACGTCGACGCGTTCGTGACCGACCTCGGCGCAGCGCGGCCCGAGGGCGCCCTCATCACCGCCGACGACATGGCCGAGCTGTTCATCCGGTTCGTGCGCGGCCTGTTCATCCTCGTGCTGGCCCTGACGGGGCTGGCGCTCTTGGCCGGGACCGTGCTCATCGCGAATGGCGTCGGGCTGGCGCTCGTCGAGCGGCGGCGCGAACTCGGCGTGCTGAAGGCCGTCGGCTACTCGGCGCAGCAGGTGCTGCGGATGCTGCTCCTCGAAAACGCGCTGCTGGGCGTCGTCGGCGGCGGGCTCGGTGTGGCGGCGGCCGTCGCCACGCTCGCGACGATCCGCGCGACCGCCGACATCCCGCTCACGCTCTACCCCGGCGTGCCGGCCGTGCTCGTCGCCGTGGCGGTCCTCCTCTCCGCCGGCAGCGCGGGACTCGTCGCATGGAGCGCCGTCCGTGCCCGCCCCCTCGACGTGCTCCGCGCCGACTGACGCCGCCAGCCCCGCACGGCGCCGACTCGGCGAAACGGACGTGCAGGCGAAACCCCGCCCGCGCCCGCTCGTCGCCCGGCTCTGATTCCTCCGACTCCCATGACTCCGATCCACGCCACGACCGTCCTCGGCGTCCTCCACAACGGCCGCGTCGCCCTCGGCTCCGACGGGCAGGCCACGATGGGCGACACCGTCATGAAGCACAAGGCGCAGAAGGTGCGCCGGCTCTACAACGGCAAGCTCCTCGCCGGCTTCGCCGGCTCCACGGCCGATGCGTTCACGCTGTTCGAGCGGTTCGAGGCCAAGCTGGAGCAGTACGGCGGCAACACGGTCCGCGCCGCCGTCGAGCTCGCCAAGGACTGGCGGACCGACCGATACCTCCGCCGGCTCGAAGCCCTGCTGGCGGTCGCCGCGCCCGACCGGCTCCTCCTCGTCTCGGGCACCGGCGACGTCATCGAGCCCGACGACCCGATCCTCGCCATCGGCTCGGGCGGGAGCTACGCGCTCGCCGCGGCCCGCGCCATGGCCAAGCACGCCCCGGAGCTCTCGGCCAAGGAAATCGTGGAGGAAGGCCTCCGCATCGCGGGCGAGATCTGCATCTACACCAACCTCCACACGACGGTTCTAGAGCTGGATGCAGAGTAAGATCCCAAATCCACAAACACGACGACACTCATCCGTTCTACATACCGCGAATGCATCGCACCGAAGGGAGAAAACGACGTAGTTTGGATCCGTGCCCTCTCTGTTCGGGCACGGCATCGTAACCGCCAGCCTTCCCGTCATGTCTGAGATCCCGGCCGACACCACAGAGGCCACCCCGGGCGCCCGCCAGGCCGCCGTCCTCGTCGACTACCAGAACCTCCACCACTACCTCAAGGGCCGCGTCGGCCGCGACGGCTCCACAGCCGACCTCGCCAGTGAGCTCTTCAAGGCCCTTCGCAACCGACTCGCCAGCGACGACACGCGCCTCGTGCGCGGCCGCGCCTACGCCGACTTCGGCGGCCTGGACGACCACACGCGCCACGTCCAGCGCACGCTCTACCTCCACGCTATCGAGCCGGTCTACGTGCCGGCCACGATGCACCGCAACACGACCGACCTCCAGCTGGCGGTCGACGCCGTCGAGATGCGGGACCGGCACCCGGAGGTCACCACCTACGTCCTCCTCGCGGGTGACCGCGACTATGCGCCCGTCGTGACGGCCCTCGTGGCGCATGGCAAGCGGGTGCTCGTCGTCGGCTTCAAGGAGCACCTCTCGCCGCACCTCCTGGAACACACCGAGGCCGGCGAGTTCGTCGACGCCAACGACCTCATGCCGTCGGGCGCGCTGCCGCCCGAGATTGAGGTCGGCGCGCCCATCGAGACGACCCAGTTCTCGGACCCCCAGGACCCGAAGTTCGAGATCGACTACGACGCCCTGGAGGTCATCGAGAAGTTCTTCGGCCAGTACGAGGAGATCTACCTCACGCCGCTGCTCCGCCGGCTCTCGGACGAGATCGGCGAGATCGACGGGCACGACCCGAAGTCGCTCGTGGCCGACCTCGAGGAGTGCGGGGCGGTCCGCCTGGAGCGCCGCAAGGGGATGCCGTACGACTACACGGTCCTGCTCGTCAACAGCGAGCATCCGGCCGTCGTCGAGGTCCGCGAGGAGATCCACGGCGCGGCCGTCCAGAAGGCCGACGACGGGCTGCCGGTCGACGACGAGGTGGAGCTCTAGCGGCGGGTGAAGAGTGAGGGGGGCT
>CAYPVZ010000269.1:0-5110 GCA_964414235.1 uncultured Rhodothermales bacterium
TCACCGATGCCGGGGTCGAACTGTCGGGCGCGGCCTTCGGCGCCTTCTTCTACAGCACCGCTCCCGACGACGCCGAGGCCCTTCTCTTCGCGGTCTCGGGTGCCCCTCGGGCTGCGTTCGAGAAGTTCGGAGCGGTCCGCATGACGCCCCTCTTCGAGCCCTCGTTCTCGGGCCGCGAGGCCGTCCGCTCCGACGACGTCCTCGCCGACCCCCGCTACGGCCACACGGGCGGAATGCCGGCGGGCCATTTCCCCGTCCGGAGCTACCTCTCGGTTCCCGTCCGCGACACCGGCGGCGCTCCGCTCGGGGCCCTCCTCTTCGGACACCCCGAGCCGGGCGTGTTCGACGAGCGGGCCGAACGCGTCGCAGAGGGCATCTCCGACCAGGCCGCCATCGCGCTTCAGAACGCCCGGCTCCACCGCGCCCTCAACGACAGTGAGCAGCGCCTCCGGCTGGTGCTGGGCAACCTGAACGACATCGTCTTCCAGACCGACCCTCAGGGCCGGTACACGTACCTCAACGACACGTGGCACGAGAAGACCGGCTACACGGTCGGGGACGCGATCGGGCGACACTGCCTGGCCTTCGCCGGCGGCGACATCGGCGCGCTCACGGCCGACGTCCTGGCCAAGACCCGGACCGCCGACGCGGAGGCCCCGACCCCCTTCCAGACCCGAGTGCCCGTCCAGCATGCCGACGGGTCCCTGCGCCACTTCGAGGCCAGCTGGCGGCCGGCGCTTAGCGAGGAGGGAGACCATGTGGGATGGGCCGGGACGCTCACCGACGTGACCGACACCGTCCGCTACCACGCCGAGCGCGAGGCGAGGGAGGCGGCCGAGGATGCGCGGGCCGAGGCC
The DNA here is from genome assembly GCA_964414235.1 of uncultured Rhodothermales bacterium. Classification (GTDB taxonomy): domain Bacteria; phylum Bacteroidota; class Rhodothermia; order Rhodothermales; family Rubricoccaceae; genus Rubrivirga. The sequence continues at coordinate 858 of CAYPVZ010000269.1, forward strand.
GAGCGGATGGCCCGCCTCCAGAGCGCGTTCCTGGCCAACATGAGCCATGAGATCCGGACGCCCCTCACCGCCATCCTGGGCTACGCCGAGGTCCTCGCCGACGAAGTCCCGAACGACCTCCGCGACTTCGCCGGGGCCATCCTCTCCGGCGGCCGACGGCTCCTCGACACGCTCAACTCCGTCCTCGACCTGGCTCAGATCGAAGCGGGCCACATGGCGCCCCACCCGCGCCCCGTCGACATGACCCGCCATCTGGCGGACACCGTCGCCGTCCTCCGGCCGCTCGCCGAGGCGCGTGGGCTCGCGCTCCGCTTCGACGCCGACGGCCTTCCCGACGCCCTCCTCCTCGACGCGCCGCTGCTCGACCGCGTGGTCTCGAACCTGATCTCGAACGCCATCAAGTTCACCGAGCGGGGGCACGTCGCGGTCCGGGTGACACACGGCGAGGGCCGGCTCCGGATCGTGGTGGAGGACACCGGGGCCGGCATCCCGAAGGAAGCCCAGGCCTACCTCTTCGACCCCTTCCGGCAGGTGTCGGAGGGCCACGCGCGGACGCACGAGGGCAACGGCCTCGGCCTCGCCATCGTCCGCAACGTGGCGGACCTCCTCGGGGGGACGGTGGACGTCGAGAGCCAGCTCGGCGCCGGCTCCCGGTTCACCGTGACGGTGCCGGCCCCCCTCGCCGAGGAGGTCGCCGAGCCCGAGGCGACAGCCGTCGCCCTCTGAGCGCGCGTGCGGCGCTCTCCTGGAGGGGGCCGCATGGCCAGACCGACGTCCGCGAGGCCGTAGCTTTGCGACTCCCCCGCCGGTCCGTTCGATGCTCCGTCCCGCCCCGCTCCCGTGGGTCCTCGCTGCCGCCGTCGGCCTCGCGCTCACGGCGCCCGCCGGCTGCCACGACTCCCAGGCCGAGCCCGTGACCGCCGCGCTGGCGGACACCACTGCCCGCGCGACGGCCGACGCCGCCGCGGCCGACGCGGCGGAGCTCCACGCCGCGCCGGACACGACCGACGAGCGGCCGCCGCTGCCCGACGGCTTCGTCCGCCTGCGCGACGTGGCGCCCGGGATCGCCCAGGAGATGCGCTACGCGACGGCCTACAACTTCGTCGGCGAGCCCATCGAGGGCTACCTCGCGCCCGAGTGCATCCTGGCCGAGGAGGCCGCCGAGGCCCTCGGGAGCGTCGCGCGGGCCCTCGCCAACCAGGGGCTCGGCCTCAAGGTCTACGACTGCTACCGCCCGGCGAGCGCCGTCCGCCGCTTCGCGACATGGACCGGCGAGGCCGACCAGTCCATGAAGGGCGCCTTCTACCCGGCCGAGAACAAGGGCTCGCTCTTCTCGCGCGGCTACATCGCCACCCGGAGCGGCCACAGCCGCGGCGCGACCGTCGACCTCACGCTCGTCCGCGTGCCCGTCGCCGCCTCGGTACGGACCGAGTACCCGGCGCTCGACGCGCTCACGCCCTGCACGGCCCCGCGCGCCGAGCGCTTCGACGAGGGCGACCTCGACATGGGCACGGCCTACGACTGCTTCAGCCCGCTCGCGGCGACCGACAACCCGGGCATCTCCGCCGAGGCCCGCCGCAACCGCCAGCAGCTCCGCGCGGCCATGAGCGCCGGCGGCTTCCGCAACTACGCCCAGGAGTGGTGGCACTACACGCTGCGCGCCGAGCCGCACGCGAGCACGTACTTTGATTTCCCCGTCGAATGAGCGCCGCATAGCCACGCACGCACCGACGACGGGGGCCCCTCCCGCGCCTCCCCCGATGTCCTTTTCCCGACGCGACGTCCTTCGCTCCGGCGCCGCGCTCGGCGCGCTGGCGGCCTTCCCCCACCTGGCCTGCGCCGCGCCGGCGCGCCTGGCCTCCGGCGCGCCCACCGTCGTCGCGACGTGGGACAACCGGGCCGCCGCGGCGGCCGCGTGGGACGTCCTCCGCGCCGGCGGCTACGCCCTCGACGCCGCCGAGGCCGCCGCCCGCCTCCCCGAGGCCGACCCCGAGGACCACTCCGTCGGCCTCGGCGGCCACCCGGACCGCGACGGCCGCGTCACGCTCGACGCCTGCGTCATGGACGAGCGCCACCGCTGCGGCTCCGTCGCCGCGCTCGAAGGCTTTCTGCACCCCGTCTCGGTCGCCCGCCGCGTCATGGAGCAGACGCCGCACGTGATGCTCGTCGGCGAGGGCGCCCGAGCGTTCGCGCTCGCGCAGGGCATGGAGCAGGCCGAGCTCCTCACGCCCGAGGCCGAGGCCGCCTGGCGCGAGTGGCTCCAGACGGCCGACTACGCCCCGGCCATCAACAGCGAGCGCCGCGACCGGCCCAGCGGCCACGCCGACGACCACGACACCATCGGCGTGCTCGCGCTCGACACGGCCGGCCGCCTCTGCGGCGCCTGCACCACCAGCGGCCTCGCCTAAAAGATGCACGGCCGCGTCGGCGACAGCCCGATCCTCGGCGCCGGCCTCTTCGTCGACGGCGAGGCCGGCGCGGCCGTCGCCACGGGCCACGGCGAGGAGGTGATGCGCGTGGCCGGCGCCAGCGCCGTCGTCGAGGCCATGCGCGGCGGGCGCTCGGCCCAGGACGCCGCGCGCGGGCTCGTCGAGCGCATCGGCCGCGTCACGCCCTCCGACCCCAGCGCCATCCAGATCGGCGTCATCGCCCTCGGGCCCGACGGCACGGTCGGCGCGATGGGCCTCCAGCCCGGCTTCGTCTACGTCGTCACGCGGCCGGGCACCGACCCGGCGCCGGACGCCGTCGGGACCGTCGAGGACCGCATCCCGGTCGAGGGCGGCGTCACCTTCCGGATCGCCGCGCCGTCCGTCTTCGCCTGAGCCGCCCCGCTGGCGGCGCGCGCCGGCGAACGCAGAGCGGGCCCGCCGCCGACGCGACGGGCCCGCTGGAGACCGCACGGAGGCGCCCGCCTAGGACTCGGCGTCCTCGCTGGCCTCCTCCATCTTCTGGATGTTCTCGGCCGGCTCGCCCGTGCCCGCGCCCAGCACGGCGTCGATCAGGCCATAGGCCTTGGCCTGCTCCGGGCTCATGAAGTTGTCCCGGTCCGTGTCCCGCTCCACCTTCTCGACCGGCTGGCCGGTGTGGTGCGCGATCACCTCGTTCATCCGGCGCTTGATGTAGAGGATCTCCTCGGCCTGGATCTGGATGTCCGAGGCCTGCCCCTGCGCGCCCGACGACGGCTGGTGGATCATGATGCGCGAGTTCGGCAGCGCCGCCCGCTTGCCGGCCGCCCCGCCCAGCAGGAACACCGAGCCCATCGACGCCGCCAGCCCGACGCAGATCGTCGCCACGTCGGGCTTGACGAACTGCATCGTGTCGTAGACCGCCATGCCCGAGTAGACCTGGCCGCCGGGCGAGTTGATGTACAGGTTGATGTCCTTGTCCGGGTCCTCGGCCGCCAGGAACAGCAGCTGCGCGACGGCGAGGTTGGCCGTCGTGTCGTTGACGGGCGTGCCGAAGAGCACGATCCGGTCCTTGAGCAGCCGGCTGAAGATGTCGTAGGACCGCTCGCCGCGCGTCGTCTGCTCGACGACCATCGGCACGAGGGCGTTGATGGGGGCGTTCTGCTGGGGCCCCGAGTAGATGTCGTCCGGCAGCGAGGTGAGGCTGCGGGAGAAGGAGACGAAGTCCTGGATCTGGCTCATGCGTGCGTCGCGCGTGCGACCGTGTGAGTTTGGCGGCTGGCACCCGGCCCGGCGGTCGCGGTTCCGAGCCCGCGGGCGCCGGCCGGGCCCGCATGGTACCGCCGCCCGGACGTCCGGGCCGGCCCCCCGCGCCTCCTACCCCCGACGCCCCGCCCCGCGGGCCGCCCCCGGGACCTCGGCGGCTGGCGGTCGCTCCCCCCGGCTTCGCACCCGACCCTCCGAGGGTCTCGGCTGATCCTCCGAGGACCGCCCCACGACCCTCCGAAGGTCGCGCGCGGACCTCGGAGGATCACCCCCCCATCCTCCGAAGGTCGCGCGCGGGCCTCGGAGGATCACCCCCTCATCCTCTGAAGGTCGCCTCCCGACCCTCCGAAGGTCTCCTGCCCATCCTCGGAGGATCACGCACCGATCCTCCGAAGGCCTCCCATCCATCCTCGGAGGGTCACCCCTCGATCCTCCGAGGGTCATTCGCCGATCCTCTGAGGGCCACCCATCGATCCTCCGAAGGTCACCTGTCGATCCTCCGAGGATCTCCCCTGACGCGCCCCGGAGGGCGCCCAAACGCGCGGCGCCCAAACCGGCAGCGCCCAAAGTGACAATGGCGCG
>CAYPVZ010000270.1:0-5110 GCA_964414235.1 uncultured Rhodothermales bacterium
AGCCGAAGCGGCGCTCGCGTTCGAAGAAGGCGGAAGTGCCAGCGGACCCTGTCGAGGAGACGTCTGATGCGGCCGACGAGGAGCCCTCGAATGACGCCGAGACGCCCGAGACGGAGGAAACGACCGACGAGGCCCAGCCGAAGCGGAAGCGCCGCCGCCGGGGCCGTCGGGGCCGGGGGCGCACCAAGGGCTCGGACGAGTCGGAGGACGCCGCCGACGACGAAACGCCGGAGGCCGAGGCGCCGTCGGCGGGCGAGGACCGCCAGCCGGGCGGGCGCCGCTCGAAGGCCTCGTCCGGCGAGGCCTTCGCCGAGGCATCAGAGACGACGGAGAAGGCCTCCAGGCCCAAGCGCTCGTCGAAGAAGGCCACGGAGCCCGAGGCAGAGGAGGCGCCGTCCGACGAGCCGGCGACCACGGACGCCGACGAGTCGCGCCGCAAGCCGCTGCCGCGGACGCTCGACCTGAGCGGCTCCGGCCGACCGTCGCGCTCCCGACCGGCCAAGACGGAGACGCCGGAGGAGCCCGAAGCCACCGACGAGGTCGACGAGTCGGACACGGAGTCGAAGGGCCGTAGCCGTCGTCGCTCGCGCGGGGACCGCTCGCCGTCCGACGCCGCGGAGACGGTCGAGGGCGCGGACGAGAGCCAGCCGGACGAGGTCGTCGCGAAGAGCAGCCGGCGTTCGCGTGGCAAGAAGACCGTGGACGACTCGAACGCGTCCGACGAGGCGTCCGACGACTCCACGAGTGACGAGTCGAGGAGCCGCCGCTCGCGTGGGCGCTCGAAGAGCGACGACGCAAAGGGCTCCGACGATTCCAAGAACGACGAGTCGAAGGGCGGGCGGAGCGACCGCGCCGCTGGCGGACGGTCCCGCCAGTCGAACGGCCGCAGCGACAGGGGCTCCGACGCCCAGAGAAACGGCAACGGGAAGGGCGGCGACCGGAAGAAGTCGTCGGGCCCGATCCCGCCCAACGAGGAGCTCCTCAAGCGCGACGGCCGCGTCCTCGTCAAGATCACGAAGGAGGCCATCTCGACGAAGGGGCCGCGCGTCTCGACCGACCTCTCGCTGGCCGGCCGCTTCCTCGTGCTCGTCCCGGCGGCCGACTACGTCGCCGTCTCGAAGAAGATCGAGAGCGCCAAGGAGCGCCGACGGCTGCGGACGCTGGCCCAGAGCCTCAAGCCCGACGGCTTCGGCGTCATCGTCCGGACCGTCGCTGAGGGCCGCGACGCTAAGTCGCTCGACACCGATCTCCGGCTTCTCGCCGACCGCTGGCGGAAGATCGAGAAGAAGCTCAAGGAGAACCCCGAGCCGCCGGTCCTGCTCTACCAGGACGTCAACATGGTCTCGTCGATCATCCGGGACCTGTTCTCGGACGACTTCGACCGGATCCTGGTCGACGACCCGAAGGTGTTCCGCAACGTCCAGTCCTACATCAAGGCGGTCGCGCCGGACATGGCGGACAAGGTGGAGCTTCACAGCGGCCGCTCGCCGGTCTACCGCTCGCTGGGCATCGAACGCCAGGTGGAAGAGGCGTTTTCGAAGCGGGTCAACATGCGCGGCGGCGGCTACCTCTTCATCGAGACGACCGAGGCCATGCACGTCGTCGATGTGAACTCGGGCCGGGCCGGGCGCGGGAAGTCGCAGAAGCAGAACCTGATCGACGTCAACGTTGAGGCGGCAAAGGAGGTCGCCAAACAGCTCCGGCTCCGCGACCTCGGCGGCATCATCGTCGTCGACTTCATCGACCTCAAGTACGACCGCGACCGCCGCAAGGTGACCGACGCGCTCAAGGAGGCGTTCAAGAAGGACCGCGCGGTGACCAAGATCCTCCCGATGTCGGACTTCGGGCTGGTCCAGATCACCCGCCAGCGGCTCCGCCCGTCGATCACGACGCAGGCGGGCGACGAGAACGGCGAGCCGCTCGACGCCGCCGAGGCCGCCGCCGCCGCCGGGGCCGGCGAGATCCCGCGCTCGTCCAGGCCCGAGGCCGAGGACCGTCGCGAGGATCGCCGCGACGACCGGGACCGGCGCGACGACCGCGACGACCGGCCCGAGCGCCCGACGCTCGCCCCGGAAGACGCGACGCCGCAGGCTCTCTCGGGCCGCCTCCGCGGCTGGCTCGACCACTACCGCCGGACGGTCGACGAGAAGTACAAGGGGCGGCCGGTCATCGTCCGCGTCCATCCGCTGTTCGGGGCGTATCTCCGGCGCGGCTTCCCGTCGCCGCTGACGCGCTGGCGGCTCGCACTGCGCGGCATCTCGTTCGTTCTCGAAGACGACGCCAGCGTCGACCCGCTGGCGTTCGAGGTGCGCGACCAGAAGTCGGGCCGGTCGCTCCTGAAGAAGTACGCCGCGTAAAGGGCTGGGGATATTCGGACCGGGGACAGGCGTTCCTTCCCCGAGTCCCTGCATCCCAAGCTCTCGATCGATGAAGCCCCCCGCCGTCGCCACCGCGCTCGAAGAGGCCCTGCGCCAGCTCGGCGTGCGGGTGCGGCGCGAGCGGGGAACGTTCCGGGGCGGGCTCTGCGTCGTCGGCGACGAGTCGGTCGTCGTGCTCAACCGGATGCACCCGCCGGAGGCCCACGTGGCCGTGCTGGCGGAGGCGCTGCGCGAGCACGGCGGCACGGACGAGCTCTACCTCCGCCCGGCCGTCCGCGACGCGCTCGAAGACGCCTGGGCCTCGGCCGACGCCGGGCAGGCCGACGACGGCGGGGGCGGGGCATGACGGCGCCCGCCCTCACGGTCACCCTCCTCGGGACCGGCACATCGACGGGCGTGCCGGTCCTCGGCTGCGACTGTGCCGTCTGCACCTCCGCCGATCCGCGCGACGCGCGGCTGCGGACCTCGGCGCACGTCGTCGCGCACACCGCGGCCGGCGACGTCCACCTCCAGATTGACGCCGGGCCAGACTTCCGGGCGCAGGCGCTCCGCAGCGGCATCACGGCCGTCGACGCGCTCCTGGTCACGCACGAGCACTTCGACCACGTCGCCGGCCTGGACGATCTCCGGCCGCTTTTCTTCAAGGTCCGCGACCCGATTCCGGTGTACACGGCGCCGCGAACGGCCGCCGCGCTCCATGCCATGTTCCGGTACGTCTTCGACCGAACCTACCCGGGTGCATCGCTCCTCGACCTCCGGTCGGTCGCCGAGCCCTTCGTCGTTGCCAGTCGGACGAACCCGGAGGCACGCGTGGAGGTCACTCCGATTTCAGCGCCTCACGGACATGTCGACGTGCTCGGGTTCCGGATCGGTGGCCTCGGCTACCTGACCGACGCGGCCGCCGTGCCGGAAGAGGCGCGTGCCGTTCTCGACGGCGTCGACACGCTCGTGCTCGATGGGCTGCGCCGCCAGCCTCACCCGACGCACCTCACCTTCGACGAGGCCGCCGCCGTCGCCCGCGCCGTCGGGGCGCGACGGACTTGGCTGGTCCACGTGACGCATGACCTCCGACACGAGGAGGCGGATGCATTGCTGCCTCAGGGCGTGCGGCTGGCCTATGACGGGCTGGTGCTGGAGGTGCCGCCTTTTTAACGGCAGGGAACTGGCGGTAGAGAGGGCGGGCATGTACTCCATGCGGCCGCTTCATCCGAGGGCGATTGGATGCCGCATGCGTGTCGCCTCGCGCTCCCTGGTGGCAAGTGATCGGCGAGTTCTGAAGGCGGTTGGGGTGTCGGCTGATACCCGGCGCGGTCGCTCCATCGAGGCTCGATCCCTGAACGTCGAGCTGGTCACCTAGACAAGCCCGCCAGTTGATTGTCAGCAAATCGTGTGGTGGACTAGCTTTGTATAGCGGCTCCGGCGTACCCTCTCTCCTCTTCTTCGCCTTCCGGTTATGGTCTATCACCGCCTCCTGAGCTTCGCGCTCGTCCTCCTTCCTGCTGTGGCGTTCGCTCAGGCGCCCGGCCTTCCGGGGGGCGGCGCTCCCGTGACGCCCGTCCCGGTCGACGGTGGCCTTGGCCTTCTGGCCCTCGCTGGCGGCGCCTACGCGGTTCGCAAGCTCCGCCAGCGCAACGCGTAACTCGGACGACGGCGGGAGGGGCTACCTTCACGGCCTGCCCCCCTCGCCATGCCTGACTCGTCGCCGCGACCCGGCGTCCTCGTCCTTAACGGGCCCAACCTGAATCGCCTCGGCCGACGGGAGCCCGATGTGTACGGGGCACGCACACTGGCCGACATCGAGTCCGATCTCCGCGAGCGGTTCCCCGAGCTCGCGCTGCGGTTCGAGCAGCACAACGGCGAGGGCGCGCTGATCGACGCGCTCCACGCGGCCGACACGGTCGAGACGGCCGGGGTGGTGTTCAACCCCGGCGGGTACGCCCACACGTCGGTCGCCCTGCGTGACGCCGTCGCCTCGATCTCGACGCCGGTCGTCGAGGTCCACATCTCGAACGTGTATGCCCGCGAGGCCTTCCGGCACACGTCGTACCTCTCGGCCGTCTGCGCCGGCCTCATCGCGGGCCTCGGCGTGGCGGGCTACACGCTCGCCGTCGAGTACTTCGCCAACCACGTGCGGGGATGACCGACGACGACACGCCGGAGGACGACCCGCGGCCGGCACAGGAGTCAGTCGCTGAGCCTCAGAACGAGCCGTCGCCAGACGACGCGCCGCGTCCGGCCGGTCTGAGCGCGCCCGCGGAGGGTGCCGAGACGCTCCCCGAGGCCGATGCCGCGCCAGGCTCCGATGCCGAGGCCGCGCTCCAGGCCGAGCGGATCCAGGACGACGCCGAGCGCGACCCCGGATCGTCCGCCAGCGGGCCGGGCTCCGGCGCGCTTCTCGTCGCCGCCGGCATCTTCGCCAGCCGCGTCATCGGGCTCGTCCGCGACCGCGCCGTCGCATACTTCTTCGGCTCCGGCGCTTTCGCCGACGTCTACCGGCTGGCGCTCCGCGCGCCCAACTTCCTCCAGAACCTGCTGGGCGAGGGCACGCTCTCGGCGTCGTTCATCCCGATCTACAGCCGGATGCTGGAGGAGGGCCGCGAGGAGGACGCGGGCCGATTCGCGGGCGCCATCTTCGGCATCCTGGCCGCCGTGGCGTTCGGCTCGGCGATCCTGGGCGTCCTGCTGGCGGGGCCGTTCGTCGCCGTCATCGCGTCGGGCTTCTTGCAGGATGC
>CAYPVZ010000271.1:0-5108 GCA_964414235.1 uncultured Rhodothermales bacterium
GAGCTCAGGAGCGGCGGGTTCGTCGCGACGAACCCATCGTCATCCGGAACGCCAGTGCCGCGGTAGACCGCGATCACGTTCCGTGTGTCCAGCAGGTTGGTAACCGTCAGGTACGCTCGGAGCCGCGAGTCCGCGACGCCCAGGTTGAACTGCCGGTCGACCCGGAGGTCGAGACGGGTCGTAGCCGGGAGCACACCGCTGTTGATGTCGCCCTTCGTGTTGGCCGTGAACGAATCCCCGACGTTGTAGCCCGGGTTGACGTCCAGCAGGGTGTACCGCTGGCCGCTGCCGAACTGGCCGAGGAGGTTCACGCCGAAGTTTTCGAACGGCCGGGTGCTGCCGACCATCGGTCCCTCACCCGCACCGAAGCGGTAGTCCAGAGACACGTTCGCCGTATGCCGCTGATCGAAGTCAGCCGGCAGGATCGACTGCGGGAACACCGAGCCACGCCAAGCGATCGTGCCCGACGACGAGGCGTCGGAACCCGTACCCTGCGCAAAGGACAGGGTGTAGTTGGCGTTGATTGCGAGGTTATTCGTCCGGCGAAGGTCGAAGTTGAACTCCGCGCCCTGGGTGGTCGTGAAGTCGAGGTTGAAGTACGTGCCGTAGGCTGGGAAGCCACCGACCGCGTTCCGAACCGCAATCTTGTTGTCCTGCGTCCGGTAGAAGCCGGAGATGCTGACCGCAGCCCGCTCACCGAGCCGCTGCCGGAAGCCGAGCTCGTACTGGATCGTCTGCTCCGGCTCGAGGTTCGGGTTGGAGATCCGTTGCTGTCCGTCAAGCTCCTCATAGCTAGAGATCGGCGTGAAGGCGGCCTCGGTCGGCCGCTGGCTCGTCACGTTGTAGCTCGCGAAGAAGAGCGCGCGGTCCGTCACCGGGAAGCTCACGCCGACGCGCGGCATGAAGGTCACTTGGGGCTTGTAGTCCGTGAACACCGACGAGATCGGCTCATCTGTCTCCTTGACCTGAGCATTCTGCACCCGAATGATCTCGTCCGAGGTCGTCTGCGTCCCTTCGATGTTGTAGAACTGGCCCTCCGGATCCCGGAAGCCAACGGGGGTCTCCCCGCTAAAGTAGACGGCCCACTCCGAATCGACGTTGGCCGGAAGCGACGCCAATGTATTCGCGCGAACAATCGGCGTGGGCGCATAGAGATCCTTCAGGACAACCGTGTTGTTATCAAACACGTCGACTCGGAGACCAAGCTGAACAATGAGGTCCCTAAACTCGATCTTGTCCTGGATGTAACCTGCGTAATAACGCGGCTGATATGGCGCAATGTTCGTGTTTGAACGATTACCATTATCATCCGGGAAATAGCCGCTGACATCCTGATCATCCACCTCCTCCGTCCCGAGGTAGTTGTACCCATACCGGCTCGAAATCCGAGTGCGAAGCAGACTGAAAGGCAGCTGATCATAAGAGTCTACGCCACTCGGGAAACCCGGCACTGGAGACTCAACAGACCCATCATTAACAAATGCCGCAAGGCTACTCGCGCTACTGAGATAGAAGCGACGAAGCGTCTCCTGCTGATACTCCCCACCAAACTCGATCTGGTTTACACCCAGCTGCACCGTTGCGTTTCCAGAGAATCGATATTGCTGCTGATGCCTCTTGTCATATGCGTTCAAGGTGCCGCCGGGGAGCCCAAACGTGACACCTGCGACCGCGCCCGGCCGAGAACTGGCATCCCTAACGAACTGGCGATTAAACCCGATGACATCGTTTTCGTCCCGCCCATACACATAATACCTGCCAGCTGCAGCGAACGGACTATCCTCCGACGTCACACGAGACGCGTCTCCATAGAGAAGAATATCCTCGACAGCATCCGTCATGTCATTCGGAAACTGGACGTATCGATAATCCTGAAACTCGCCCTGAATCTGATAGAACGCCGTGTTTGACAGACGCTGACGAAAGGTTCCATAGAGACGATAGCTGTCCCGGTTTGTGTTATAGAACACATCGCGGTTATAAAGCGATCGGCCGTAGCTAAAGCCCTCGTCGTGGCTGGTTGAGTAATTCCCGCCGAGGCGAAGCCCGACGGCGCCGTAATCAAAGTTGAGGTTGCCATTGAGCGTGAGGTCCGAAGAGGGGTCACGCTTCCCTCTGGACGTCTCGAAGTCGTCGAGAGTGAACAACTCCGCAGAGTTGATCAGCGCCGTCCCTGCCAGAACGTCCGTCTCGCCGATGGTGCCAGCATTTCGCATGAGGGTTCCCAGCGAATCGAGCGTGATCCCGGACTGCGAGCCGATGAGGTCGACCGGGAACGGCACGTATCGGGTCGAACCATCCTCTGCCTCAATCTGGATGGCCTGCGGAAACTGCTGAATCTGAGCGTAGGCCTCGTCGTTGAGCTGGAGGATGTCCTTCCCGTAGGGGCTGCTGTCCTCGCGGTTGAGGTACTCACCAGAGACGAAGAAGCCAATGCTACCGGGAACCACGGGGCCGCCGAGGGAGAGCGAGGCCAGATTGTACCCGTACGAGTCGAGCCCACGCGACGTGATGGCCTCCGCAGAGCCGAAGAAGTCCGTGCGGCCCGTCTTGGTCGTGATCGAGATGACGCCAGACTGGACATCGCCGTAGCGAGCAGGGATCGTCCCGATAAGCATCTCCTGCTCCTGGATGGCCTGCTGGTTGACGCCGAGCAGACCCGTCACGCGAACACCGTCGACGTAGTACGCGACCTCCTCCGACCGGCCACCACGGATGTTGAGCGCCGAGGAGCCTTCGGTTGAGACGACGCCGCCCTGGAGAGCGGTCACGCTGGACACGCCACGGATCGGGAGGTTTTCGAGATCCTCGCTCGAAACCACCCGGGGCGTCCCGATGGCATCGGTCTGGATGATGGGCCGCTCGTACTCGACGACGACTTCATCGAGCGTCTGGTTGCTCAACTCGACGTCGAGCTGGCGGGTGTACCCGTTGTTGATGGTGACGTCCTCGATGGTCGACGGCGCATAGCCGGTGTACGAGACCGTAACGGAGTACGACCCGACGGGGACGCCGATGACGCGGTACTCGCCATCGATGTTGGTGGCGGCGCCGAGGGACGTCCCCTCAACGCGGACGTTGGCGCCGATCAGGGTCTCCCCTGACTGAGCGTCGGTGACGCGCCCAGCCAAGGTGCCTGTCCCCTGCGCCAGCGCGACGCCGGGCAGCGCAAGCAGCAGAAGGAGCACGGCGGTGCTCAGTGAACGAAACATTGCTACCTCCTAGAGGGTGGTGTGTGAGCCCGAGCGGGAACCGCCCGGGAGGACGTATGCGCCAGATGACGCCGGTCGGGAAATGCCGTGGCCCGGAGGCCGGGGCGGAAGAGATCCGGGACGAATCCTCTGACCCGGTCGCGGGCCGCGAGCCGCCCGAGCGGCCCATGCGACCCCGCGCCGCACGTCTCCTTCCGTGCCCTCGCACGTTGGGTTGGTCCTGATTTCGAAGGACAGTATCAACCTCAGCGGGCGTAAGGGAGGCGGGAGCGGAAGCGTGCGACGGCTGCGAATATAGCCGGACTCTGAAAAGAGTGTCAAGGCACGCGAAAGCCCCCTGACCCTTGGCCCGGCAGCCGCGCGGCAGCCGCCAACTCATTTATAAGGTGTCCTGTAGCGCTTCCAGCTCTCTCCATTCGGCCGTGGCGCGGCACTGCCCGCAGGGAGAGCCTGTGAAGAGCCGGCCCAGCCTCTGCTCTTGCCCCCGCGTGCAGCCATTCCAGCCGTGCCCTCGCTCCGTACCTTCGGTGGCCTGCCCTCGCCATCATGTCCGCGTACGCTCACCCCGACGTCCTCGTCTCGACGGACTGGGTCGCCAAACACCTCGCCGACGTCAACCACGTCCGTGTCGTCGAGTCCAACGAGGACGTTCTCCTCTACGCGACCGGCCACCTCCACAATGCGGTCCACGTCGACTGGCAGACCGACCTTCAGGACCCAGAGGTCCGCGACTACATCAGCCAGCGCCAGTTTGAGGCGCTCTGCTCGCGTCTCGGCATCCACCCGGACACGACCGTCATCTTCTACGGCGACAAGTCGAACTGGTGGGCGACCTACGCCTTCTGGACGTTCAAGATGTTCGGCCACCGCGACTGCCGCGTCATGGACGGCGGCCGCGCCAAGTGGGAGGCGGAGGGCCGGACCCTGACCAACGATGTCCGAGAGTACGAGAGCACAGACTACACGGCCGCCGCCCCAGACCCCTCCGTCCGCGCCTTCCGCGACGACGTACTCGCCCACATGAAGCGAGGCGGCGCACTCGTCGACGTCCGCAGCCCGGCCGAGTACATCGGCGAGATCTCACACGCACCGCACGACCCGGGCTCCGAGGCGGCCCTCCGAGCCGGCCACATTCCGGGCGCCGCCAACGTTCCCTGGAGCCGAGCGGCCAACTCGGACGGCACGTTCAAGAGCCGCGAGGACCTCGAAGCGATCTACCTGGAGGAGCAGGGACTCGACCCCCGGGACGAGACCATCGCCTACTGCCGCATCGGCGAGCGCTCCAGCCACACCTGGTTCGTCCTCCGTTACCTGCTCGGCTTCGAGACGGTCCGCAACTACGACGGGTCGTGGACCGAGTGGGGCAACCTCGTCGGCGTGCCGATCGAGAAGGGCGTGCCCGAGGACGACGGCGCCATCGGCGACTGACCGACCGGCTGGCGGCACGCGTCGCCAGCGCCCCGAGTGCCCATGAACGCCCGCCTCCAGGAGATCGCCGACGAGTTGTCCTCGGTCCCGCGCGACATGCAGGTGGAGTTGCTCCTGGAGCACGCCCACCAGTTTCCGCCGCTGCCGGAGCGCTTCCAGGCCGCACGCGACGCCGGACTTGGCCGCGTCCACGAGTGCCAGGCCGAGGTGTATTTCTTCCCCGAGGTCGAGAACGGCCGCGTTCGTCTCTACGCCGATGTGCCGGGCCACGCGCCGACTCAGCGCGCGCTCGTCTCTATCCTGATGGATGCGTACGACGGCGCCTCGCCCGACGAGGTCGCCGCCATCCCGCCGGATCTCCTCCGCCAGCTCGGCATCGCGCAGCTTCTCGGCCCGACGCGCCAGCACGGATTCGCCGGCATGCTGGCCCGGCTCAAACAGGGCGTAGCCGAGGCCTCGGGTTCATGA
>CAYPVZ010000272.1:0-5101 GCA_964414235.1 uncultured Rhodothermales bacterium
GAGGGTCGGAGGCGACGAGCCCGGCGAGGGCGCGGTACGATTTGGCCAGCCCCTCGGGGCCGCGCGCTGCCAGCTCGGCGGCGGACGGGATGCGGAGCAGCCGAAGTTTGCCCGCCCCATGGGCCGCGGCCAGGTCGAGCCCGACGTCACGGCCGACCTCGACGAGCGCCTCGGGCGGACGCGGCGAGATGACGAGGCAGCGCTGTCCGGCGTCGTTGGTCGCCCGGGCCGTCTGTAGCGCGAGCGCTGAGCGGCCGGCGCCGGCCCGCCCCACGAGGAGGTAGGCGCGGCCGTCGGCGAAGCCGCCCCACTGGCGGTCGACGGCGCCGAGGCCGGAGGGGCGAGTCGAGGCGGAGGTCATGATCGAGAGAGAGTCGCGCTCGGGCGAGCACAAACGGCGTGCCAGCCCCTTGGGGTGTCTCCCCGACCCGGAATCGGGCCCGCTCCCGTGCCGGGCGGGCGAGTCGTAGCGCGCCGGGGCCGTCCCGTAACGAAGCTATCGCGGACGAAATGGATGCGCCGGGCGGGCGGTTTCGTACCACGGGCCCGTCATGGCGCGACGACGCCGGCCGCGTCCATCCGCCCGTTCGGACGTCCGCCCGGGCTACCTTGCCGGGCCCGCCCCGCCCGCCCCATGGACGCCGACCTCCGCTCGATCCAGGACGCCCGCGACGCCGTCGAGGCCGCCGCGCACGCCCAGAAGCAGTTCAAGACGGCCGACCAGGCGACCGTCGACCGCATCGTCGCCGCCATGGTGGAGGCCGGCGCGGCCGAGGCGAAGCGGCTCGGGCAGATGGCCCACGACGAGACCGGCTTCGGCAAGCCCGACTCGAAGGAGCAGAAGAACCTGTTCGCGACGCGCACGCTGGCGGCCCGGATGGAGGGCATGAAGACGGCCGGCATCATCGACAAGAACAAAGACGGGACCGTCTGGACCGTCGCCACGCCGATGGGCGTCGTCGCCGCCCTCGTGCCGTCTACCAACCCGACGGCGACGGCCTACTACAAGGCGATCATCTCGGCCAAGGCCCGGTGCGGCATCGTCATGAGCCCGCACCCGCGCGCGAAGAACTGCACCGCCGAGGCGCTCCGCGTGGTCGCCGAGGCGGCGTATGCGGCCGGCGCGCCGAAGGGGCTGTTCGGGTGCCTCACCGAGGTCACGCTCGCCGGGACGGACGCGCTTCTCGAACACCCGAAGGTCGACGTCATCCTCGCGACGGGTGGCGGGCCGATGGTCCGCGCGGCGTACTCGAAGGGCAAGCCGGCCTACGGCGTCGGCTCGGGCAACGTGCCGGCCTACGTGGACCGGAGCGCGAACGTCGACAAGGCGGCGGCGGACATCCTCACGGGCACGTCGTTCGACTGGGGCACGCTGTGCTC
Organism: uncultured Rhodothermales bacterium; assembly: GCA_964414235.1. GTDB lineage: Bacteria > Bacteroidota > Rhodothermia > Rhodothermales > Rubricoccaceae > Rubrivirga. The sequence goes on from CAYPVZ010000272.1 coordinate 1,381, forward strand.
GACGGAGCGCTCCGTCGTCGCCGACAGCCCGATCCGCTCGAAGCTGCTCGACGCGCTCCGCCAGCGCGGCGGGCACGTCTGCTCGGAGGAGGAGACGAAGAAGCTCCGCGCCATCATCAAGCCGGGCGGCTCGTTCAACACGGAGATCGTGGGCCAGAGCCCGCGCCGCATCGCCGAGATGGCCGGGTTCTCGGTGCCGGATTCCGCGAAGGCGCTCATCGCGGAGGTGAATGAGGTCGGCAGGGGCGAGCCGCTGTCGATGGAGACGCTCTCGCCCATCCTCAGCTTCTACACGGCCGACGGCTGGGAGGCCGGCTGCGAGCGGTGCATCGAGATCCTGGAGTTCGGCGGCATCGGCCACACGCTGGCGCTCCACGCGACGGCGGATCGCGTGATCGAGCAGTTCGCCGTCAAGAAGCCGTCGATGCGGATCGTGGTCAACACGGTCGCCGCGCTCGGCTCGGTCGGCATGACGACGGCGCTCTTCCCGGCGATGACGCTCGGGCCGGGCACGCTCGGCGGCAGCATCACGAGCGACAACGTGACGCCGATGCACCTCGTGAACCTCAAGCGCGTGGCCTTCGAGACGGCGCCGCTCAACGACGACGCGGGCCAGCCACTGGCGGCGGGTTCGAGGACGGGGGACCAGGGACGGGGGACCGGGCGAGCGGTGCCAGCTCCGTCCACCTCAGCGCCGAGGCGGGCGCCCTCGGGCGACGGGTCGTGGATGGACGAGATCGAGGCGCGGCTCGTGGCGCGGGCGGGGAATCCGTCGGTCGGCGCGGCCCAATCTGGAACGCCGCGCCCCGCTGGCGACGGCGACCGCCAGCCGAGCGCGCGACCGCAGGCGGCGGAGCCGAAGGCGTCGGTGCTCCCGTTGCCGGACGCGCAGATCGAGTCGCTCGTGCGGCAGTTCCGGAAGTGAACGTGGCGAGAGGGCTCTGGCTCTGGGTCGGCTTGATCAGCGCCGGGTGTGCCGCACAGGGCGTCGAGCGTGCGCCAGAACCGGAGGCCTACGCTGGCGCGACCGCCTGTGAGCCCCTGGGGCTTGGTCGCGACACGACGCTGGCGGAAGCCGTTACCGGAGTTGTGGCCGAGCCGGTTCGCATCGACCTCGTCGTATGCGCCGATGAGGGATGGAGCTACGCGTTCCAGACGGAGGACCAGCGGGGGGAGGGCTTCGTCAGCTTCGTCGTCGTCCCCTTCGTTCTGCTGGCAGATCTTGATTCCGACGGCGACGCCGATCTCTGGTTCGCCGGCTTTCCTGACGGACAGGGGCGGGTCTATACCTCTGACGTCTGGCTCTTCGACGAGGATCGTGCCGCGTACGTCTTCGCCTCCGCATTTTCAGCGCTTCCCAATCTCGAGCTGTCGCCATCGGCGAAGGTGCTGCAGTCCGGAAGCACCTGCGGGTGTGGCGCGTCGTGCTGGTTCGTCGATCGGTATGTCATCGAGAACCACGCTCCGGTCCATGCCAACGGGATCCGTCAGGAGTGTGAGTCCGATGGAGGACTCCTCTACCAGGAGTACGAACGCCGAGAGGGGGCTGTCGTCGTGGCGTTCGAGTCTCGGGCTGACCATCCCAGTGGCGTGGACTACGACAGAGGCATGTGGGAGCCGGTCGATCTGGTGTCTCCGATCTCACCCAGGTACAGCCTCGCCTCTCCGCCTGTCACCGCGAGCCAGTAGGGAAGTAGACTCGCCTTGAGACTCCCAGTCATCATGACTCCTGAGCAGAAAGCCCTCGCCAAGCGCGAGTACAAAGAGCAGGCCCATCCGAAGGGCGTCTTCCGCGTCCACTGCGCCGCCACCGGCCAGAACTGGGTGGACGCCACGACCACGCTCGACACCATCCAGAACCGGATCTGGTTCACGCTCCGCATGGGCAGCCACCGCAACCGCGACCTCCAGCGGGCGTGGAGCGAGGCGGGCCCCGACGCGCTGGCCTTCGAGGTCCTGGAGACGTTCCCCGAGGACGCCTCGGCCCTCGCCGTCGAGCGCCTGATGAAGGAGCGGACGGCGCACTGGATGGAGGCGTTCGACGCCGCGCCCTGCCTCTGACCCGCTGGCGGCGCGCGCCGCCAGTCCCAGCCCCGTCGGTTCTTCTGCGATTCGATGCCCGACACTCCTTGGCTCCCTGAGTTTCTCCGCGACGGGGTGGTCGTGGTGCCGGAGGTGATGGAAGCGGAGGCAGTCGACGCACTCCGGGATGCATTCGAGGCGGCAGAGGCGACGGCACAGCGGGGGGGCGCCGTCTTCGCGGCTCGCCGGGCGCTCGGGATCCCTGCCATCCGCGTCTGGGCGGAGGGCGGGGGGCTGGCGCTCGCTCGGACCGTCCTCGGCGATGCCGCGCAGCCGGTCCGCGGGATTCTATTCGACAAGCCACCCGAGGCCAACTGGCCCGTCGCGTGGCATCAGGACGTGACCATCGCCGTACGCGAGCGGGCCGAGGTCGAGGGCTACGGGCCATGGTCGCTGAAGGCCGGCGTGCCGCACGTTCAGCCGCCGGCGCGGGTGCTGGACCGAATGGTGACCGTCCGGCTCCACCTCGACGATTGCCCCGCCTCAAACGGCGCGCTCCGTGTGATCCCGGCGAGCCACCGTGCAGGGACCCTCGATCATGCCGCGATCCGCTCTGCGTCCGGAGACGAGGCCGTGACGTGCGAGGCTCGCGCGGGCGACGCCGTGCTGATGCGGCCCCTTCTGCTCCACAGCTCGTCGCCAGCCGAGGCGCCGCGGCATCGCCGCGTGGTCCACGTCGAGTACGCGGTGGGCGACCTCGATGGCGGACTCCGCTGGGCCGTCGACGCCTGACCCACGGACGGCGCGCGCCGCCAGCGGGACGCGCTACGCCGCCTCGGCCTCGACGGGCGTGTCCTCGCCCTCGTCGAAGCGGACACCGACGAGGCGGCTGACGCCCGGCGTCGGCATCGTCACGCCGTACATCCGGTCGGCAGCCTCCATCGTCAGCTTGTTGTGGGTGACGAGGATGAACTGCGTCGAGTCCGAGAACGTCCGGATGAGGTGCATGAACCGGCCGACGTTGGCGTCGTCGAGCGGGGCGTCGACCTCGTCGAGGATGCAGAACGGGGACGGCTTGACGAGGTAGATCGCGAACAGGAGCGCGGTCGCCGTCAGCGTCTTCTCGCCGCCCGAGAGCTGCGTCAGCGAGACCGGCCGCTTGCCCTTGGGGCGGGCCGTGATCGAGACGGGCGCCTCCAGCGGGTCGTCGCCGTCCAAAAAGACGTCGGCCGTCGCGTCGCCGCCGAAGAGGTCGGCGAAGAGCTTCTGGAAGGCCGCGCGGATCTGGGTGAACGTCTCGTCGAAGCGCTGGCGGGCCGTCTCGTTGATCTCGCGGATCGTCTCCAGCAGCGACGCCTCGGCGCCCGCGAGGTCCGCGCGCTGCTCCTGGAGGAAGGTCAGGCGCTCCTGCTCGGCCTCGTAGCTCTCCAGCGCGAGCGCGTTGACGGCGTTCCACACCGAGTCGACGTGATCGAAGTAGTCGACCAGCTCGTCGCGACCCGGGAACCGCTCGCGCCAGTTCCAGCCCTGCCAGATCTCCGGCATGGAGTACTCGTAGTTGGGCACATGGCAGTCGACCCGCGCCCCCGGATACCGGTTGTGATGCCACACACCGCCGAGTCCGCTCCCGGCCTCGACCAGCCGCACCGACCAACCGGCGTCCCGCAACGCCTTGAGCTGGTACAGACCGTTGAAGCCC
>CAYPVZ010000273.1:0-5099 GCA_964414235.1 uncultured Rhodothermales bacterium
ACGACGCGCGCCCGGCACGCCCCAACCCGCCATCGCGAGCGACTGAGCCCGCGCCGCGCCCGACACCGCCTCAGCAGCCCACGCCGACGCGGGGCACCGGCCAGACGCAGGGCGAATCTCCGACATCGGGCACGAACAGCGGCTCCGGCACGGGTTCCGGCGGCGATGCCCCGGTCGAGGTTGGGTTCCAGTTTGGCAACCGGACCTACGACTGTCCCATGCCGCCATTCGGCGGCATCGAGGGGGAGGTGACGCACCGGATCACGTTCGCCCCGAACGGCCGCTACGTCGCTGAGCGGCCTGTCACGCGCAACGCGGCGCTGAACGATGCCGTCCAGCGGATCGCCTCGCGCTGTCGTGCGGAGGCGCTTCCCTCGAACGCGGCGCAGGTCAACCAGTCGGTCAACGCCACCTTCCGCTTCCGCGCGGTGCGCTGAGCCGCTGGCGCAGCCACCGGGCGGCGGTGTCGGCCTCGTCGGCGACGGCGTCCGCCAGCGCGCGGGCGACGAAGCGCGTCGGGCCGCGCGGTGCGGCGAACGCGGCCGCGACGTCGTGGAACGTAAAGATGCTGATCGGCCGCCCGTCGGTGACGAGGTGGAGCGGGCGCCAGCGGTCCGGCAGAAACTTGGCCTTGAAGCGCTCCAGGCCGGTGAAGTTGTAAAAGCGCGTGGCATGGGCGCGCGTCCACCGCAGCAGCCCCCGCACGAGAAGCGACGGAGCGGTCTCGGAGAGCGGCGCGTACGTCGAGAGCGGAACCAGGCCGAGGGTGAACGCGCCCCCTTCTGGGAGCTGGCGGAGGGCGCGGTCGAGGAGCAGCGCTGCCGTCCCATTGGGCGCGTCGGGCCGGCGGATAATCCATTCCACGAACGACTCCTTGCCAGGATGGAGCGCGAGATAGCCGACGACCGCATCTCCCTGTCTCGCAATCCAGAAGCGCCGGTCGCCGGGCTCGTCAAGGACAAAAGGGGACGCGAGGAACGCGAGAGGCGGAAGGCCCCGATTGGCCAGCCACGCCGCCAGCACGTCGCGGAGCTCGGTCGTGGCGGAGGCTCGCTCGGCCGACCACGACTCGACGACGACGCCCTTGTTGTGCGCCCGCGCGATCTGCGCGCGCACCGATCGCTTGGCCGCCACGATCTCCGGCCAGCGACGCACACGCCACACCGGCTCTGCCCCGATCACGACGGACGGTCGGCCGGAGCCGATGTGCGCCGGCTCTTCGATGCCGAACCACAGCGCACGGGCGCCCGCCTCCCGCGCGTCCCGCTCAAACGCCGCGGCGACCGCTGGTCGCTGCCTGGCGGGCCCCGTCGGCTCGCCCGCCGCGACGCGGACGCGGCCCCAGGATCGGACCTCGACGTATGCCACCGTCGCGCCGCTGGCGGCGTCGGTCCACGTCTGAAGCCCAGGAGCTGTCATCGGCGATCGAGGAAGGGCGGGCAGGGGGCGGCAGAAGAAAGAAGGGCGGAAGCCAGCGCCTTGCGTGCTCGTGGTACACCCTCTACCTTCCACGCGATCCTTGTCACCTGACCCCCGCTGGCCGAGACGCTTCCGCTACGCGATCCGCTCCCGTCGCGCTTGTCTCGTCGCCTCGAGATCCTCGCCCTCGTATTGGGGGATGCCCTCGCCAGTGCCGCCGCGCTGGCCGTCGTCGTCGTTGGGCCCCCATCGTGGGACTGGCTACCGGCGCCGTGGGGCTCGACCGTGCTCGCCGGATTCGGGGTTCTCGTCGGCTGGGGGCTCCTGTTCGCGTTCTCCGGACTGTACGCAGAGCGCTACGCGCAGGGCCGTCTCGACGAGCTGGTCACGCTCGCCCGCGTCGTCGTCTTCGGCGGGCTGGCGCTGTTGTTTGGCGTCGTCATCGACCGTCTGGAGGGGGGGGAGCTGAGGTCGGCCATTGGCGCTTACGTGCTCGCCCAGTTCGTGGCAGTCGGTGGAATGAGGGTGGTGCTGCGGACGGTGCAGCGGGCGCTCGTCGTTCGGGGGTATGGGCGGCATCGGGCCATCGTCGTGGGCTGGTCGGACCGGGTCGAGACGCTCTATCACGACCTCGCGCGCTACCCGGCGGCCAACATCGAGATTGTCGGGGCCGTGAGGCTCCGGGCGCCTGTTCCGGTGGGGGAGCCCATTCCGGCAGGCGACTGGGCCGAGACCATTGAGGAGCGCTACCCTGGCGGCGATGCCCTCCCGGCGGGCGCCGTCGAGGTGACCGCTGCCGGAGCGCCGGAGGCCGCCGTGGCCGAGCTCCCTGCGCTGATCGACCGGCTCAAGGTGCAGGATGTCCTGCTGGCGCTCGGGACCGAAGACCACGCGACGCTCGACGAGGTCCTCCGCGTCTGCGACGGCAAGCCGGTGACGCTCAAGCTCGTCCCGGACTTCTACGCGGCCGTCGGCGGGATGGCGCGGACCGAGCACACGTACGGGCTCCCGCTCATCGAAGTCCTCCCGGAGCCGATCCCGGCCTGGGAGCGCCGGACCAAGCGGATCGTCGATGTGGTCGTCAGCGCGCTCGTGCTCGTTGTCGGGTTGCCCGTGTGGTTGGCGATCGCTGCGCTCGTCCGGCTGACCTCGCCGGGGCCAGCCATCTACCGTCAGACCCGCGTCGGCCGACACGGGCGGCGGTTCACAATCCTCAAGTTTCGGACGATGGTGGATGGCGCCGAGCGCGAAACGGGGCCGGTCTGGGCCGGGCGCCGCGACGCTCGCGTGACGCCGCTCGGCCGCTGGCTCCGCCGTCTCCGTGTGGACGAGGTCCCGCAGATGTGGAACGTCCTCGTCGGCCAGATGAGCCTCGTGGGGCCGCGCCCCGAGCGCCCGTACTTCGTCCGCCAGCTGGCCGACCAGATCCCGCTCTACAGCCGCCGCCACCGCGTCCAGCCTGGCGTAACCGGCCTCGCGCAGGTCAAGTGGGGCTACGACGCCGACCTCGACGACGTCCGCCAGAAGCTCAAGTACGACCTGTTCTACATCGAGACGATGAGCCTCGGCCTGGACGCGAAGATCCTGTTCCAGACCATCCGTACGGCGCTGACCGGAAAGGGTCAGTAGGGCTCAGAAGCGCGGGGTAGCTTAACGCGTCTCCCCCGGACTCATGACCGACGCCCCGCTGGCGGCCCCCGCCGTCGTTTCTCTCGCCGACCCGCTGGCGGTCTACCGCGCGCTTCGCCTGCCCCGCGCGGTCGAGGACAAGATGCTTCGCCTGATCCGCCAGGGGCGGCTCTCGAAGTGGTTCAGTGGCTACGGGCAGGAAGCCATCGCCGTCGGCTGCGCACTGGCGCTGGAGGAGCGCGACTGGCTGCTCCCGATGCACCGCAACCTGGGCGTCTGGACCACGCGCGGCGTGCCGCTGCGGCCGCTGTTCTGCCAGCTCATGGGCCGCGAGGGAGGCTTCACGAAGGGCCGCGACCGGACCTTCCACTTCGGCCTGCCCGAGAAGCGGATCGTCGGGATGATCTCGCACCTCGCGGCCATGCTGCCCGTCGCCGACGGCCTCGGACTGGCGGCGCAGCTGCGCGGCGACGACGCGGTCGCGCTCGCGTTCACCGGCGAGGGTGCCACGCGCGAGGGTGACTTCCACGAGGCGCTCAACCTGGCGGCGGTCTGGAAGCTGCCGGTCCTGTTCGTGGTCGAGAACAACGGCTATGGGCTCTCGACGCCGACGGGCGACGCGATCCCGGTCGAGGACATTGCCAGCGCGGCGGCCGGCTATGGGATGCCGGGCGTGGTCGTCGATGGGAACGATATCGAATCCGTTATTGCAAATGTCGCTGCTGCTGCGGAGCGCGCTCGAAGAGGAGAGGGGCCGACGCTCATCGAGATGAAGACCTTTCGCGTGCGCGGTCACGAGGAGGCGAGCGGCACGAAGTACGTCCCGGACGAGCTCATCGCCTCGTGGCGCGAGCGGGATCCCGTCGACCGCTTCCGCGCGCGCCTGCTGGCGGAGGGCGTCGCGTCGACCACGCTGGACGCCATCGACGCCGGCATCGAGACCGAGGTCGAGGACGTCGCCGAGTGGGCGCTGACGCAGCCCGAGGTCACGGGTGACGCCGCGGGCGAGCACGCCGACGTGTTCGCGCCGTCGCGGCCGGCGCCAGTCGTCCAGACATCGCCCGTCGAGGACGGCGTTCGCGTCATCGACGCCCTCAGCGCCGGGCTGGCGGACGCCTTCGAGGCGGACGACCGCGTGCTCCTCATGGGCCAGGACGTGGCCGAGTACGGCGGCGTCTTCAAGGTGACGGCCGGCTTCGTCGAGCGGTTCGGGCGTGAGCGCGTCCGCAATACGCCGATCATCGAGAGCGGCGCGCTGGGCGCGGCCCTCGGCCTCGCCATCGAGGGCTTCCGGCCGGTCGTCGAGATGCAGTACGCCGACTTCATCACGTGCGGCTTCAACCAGATCGTCAACAACCTCGCGACGACGCACTACCGCTGGGGGCAGCCGGTGCCGGTCACGATCCGCGCGCCGTTCGGCGGCGGCATCGGCGCCGGCCCGTTCCACAGCCAGTCGCCCGAGGCGTGGTTCTGTCACGTCCCTGGCCTCAAGGTCGTCGTCCCCGCCACGCCGGCCGACGCGAAGGGGCTGATGCTGGCCGCCGTCGAGGACGACAACCCGGTCCTCGTCTTCGAGCACAAGGCGCTCTACCGCTCGCTGAAAGGGCCTGTGCCGACGGGCGTCCACCGCGTCGAAATCGGGAAGGCGCATGTGGCGCGCGAGGGCTCCGACCTGACGGTCGTGACCTGGGGCGTCGGCGTCGGCTGGGCGCTCGACCTGGCCGAGGCGCTGGCGGACGACGCGAGCGTCGAGGTTATCGACCTGCGGACGCTCGTGCCGTGGGACCGCGAGACCGTTCTCGCGTCGGTCCGCAAGACCGGCCGGCTGCTCGTGCTCCACGAGGCCACGCGAACCGGCGGGTTCGGCGCGGAGATCGCCGCCGAAGTGACTGCGCTGAATACGCTGATCGAGGACTTCTCCGCGCGGATTCGCGACGTGCTCGTCGAAGCGGCGACGCAAGCGAAGGACGCCGGCGACAGGACGGTCGCCAATGTCGAGACCGCGCTCAATACGCTTATCGAGACCGATGTCGAAGGGATGCAGGCCGTTC
>CAYPVZ010000274.1:0-5027 GCA_964414235.1 uncultured Rhodothermales bacterium
TCCAGGAGCCGCAGATCCCGCGCGCCGCGCTCGCGGTGCTCCAGGCGGCCGGCGCCCGGGTCGAGGTCCCGCCGTATCGCTGCTGCGGCCGAACCTACATCTCCAAAGGCTTCCTCCCCCACGCCACGCGCCTGGCGCAGCGCCTCGTCGAGACGTACGCGCCGCTGGCGCGCGAGGGCGTCGCCATCGTCGGCCTGGAGCCGTCGTGCATCCTCACGCTCCGCGACGAGGTCCCGCGCCTCGTCCAGACCGAGGACGCGCGCGCCGTAGCCGCCGCCGCCGTCACGTTCGAGGAGTGGTGCGAGGCCCACGCCGACCGGCTTGCCGCCATCGACTGGCGACCGACACCGGGCGAGTCGGCCGACGCGCTCGTCCACGGCCACTGCCACCAGAAGTCGCTGTCGCGGATGTCCGCCAGCCACGCGTGCCTGGGCGCAGCCGGGCTCTCGGTGACGGAGTCCGGCGCCGGCTGCTGCGGCGTGGCCGGCTCGTTCGGGTACGAGGCCGAGCACTATGATGTGTCGGTCGCCATCGCCGAGGACCGATTGGCGCCGGCCGTCCGGGCCGCAGGAGACGCCGTCGTGGTCGCGGCCGGGACCAGTTGCCGCGAGCAGATCGCGCACACGACGGGCCGAGCGGCGCTCCATCCGGCCGAGGTGCTGGCCGCCCGGCTCCGATAGCGGAGCCCCCACGCTTTCCAACTCGGCACCAAGGCGAAGCGGGACCCTCTACAAACAGCGCCCCGGCCTGCCAAGGCAGACCGGGGCGAGTACCGCGTACGGGATTTGAACCCGTGTTACCGCCGTGAAAGGGCGGCGTCCTAAACCCCTAGACGAACGCGGCGGGGCCGTCCTCTCGGGACGGCAGCGGCTCGATGAGCCGCGGGGTGGAAGACGGGACTTGAACCCGCGACCTCCTGGGCCACAACCAGGCGCTCTAACCAACTGAGCTACAACCACCGTCGCCCATGCGAGCACGGGGTCCCTAAAGTACACGCGCCCTCCCAGGCCATCCGCGCGCGCCCAGTTGAAAATCTGCGAAGCGCACCGGCTGGCGGCCTTTGCCAGCCGCTCAGCGGATGACGGCGACCTTCCCGAACCGCGTCACGCCGTCGGCGCCGGCCGCTGCGACGAGGTAGACGCCCGACGGAACCGGCAGGCCCGATTGGTCCCGCCCGTTCCACCGGAACGACCCGCCCTGCACGTCGGCCGCATAGACCACGTCGCCGGCTGCCGTCATCACGCGCACCTGCGACTGCGCCGAGCCCAACCCACTGACGACGACGCCTTCGTTTCCCATTGCCGGCCGATACGGTGATGGCGACGTCACCAACTCATCGGAGCCACCCCTTGGACGCGTCGCGTCGCCGGGGGCGCTGAAAAGCCCTTCTTCGGTGACGAAATAGACGCGTCCCGTGCCGGGATCGACCGAGACCGCGAGGACCTTGTCGCTCGGAAGCGGACTGTTCTCGGCGGTGATCGTGCGTACGACGGCATCACCGGTGGCCGCCACGAGGTAGGCTCCGCTCGACGTTCCGACCCAGATCTGACCGGCCGGATCGACGTCCAGGTCATTCACCTCGACGTCGCGAAGAAGCCAGTCCGACCCGTCGGCGAGGATGGGCCATTGAGGCGTCGCGAGGTCGGCACTCCCAGCGAAGGCCGATCCCGGCGAGAACACGTACGCCAGCCCTCGCGCCGTCCCGATCCACACCCGTCCCTCGCGGTCCACGACGACGTCCCGAACGTCGTCGTTCGGCAGGCCCATCCCACTTCGAGGACTACCGACGAACCGAATGCCCCGGTCGTCAGGCGCAGAGAACGGATCGTCTCCCGTGTTCCAGACGGCGAGCCCCCCTTTGTGGAGGGCCAGCCACTTCTGTCCGAAGTCGTCGATCGCGATCCGGAACAGCGTGACGGACGTCGGGATGCCCGCGGGGAACGGGAGCGCCCGCCACGTCTGCCCGTCGAAGCTCTGAAGCGGATGGTCTGACACGTTGAGCACCCATGCCAGATCGTCCTCGAACGCCGCATCCAAAACAACCACGTAACCCGAGGTTCCTGTGGGCGCTGCCAGGGTCGAATTGGTCTCGTTGTAGGCCATCACGTCATCCCCGGAAAAGACCGAGACACCGGCACCATCGGTTCCCGCGAAGAGTACCCCCTCGGGAGATACGCCGCCTCCGCGAAAAGTCGCACGGCTGATATCCAGGTCCGGGTCATCCGTCCGAAACGAGGTCCAGACGCCCTCCGCGAGTCGGCTCACGGCGGCATAACCGGACGACTCCAGCCGAGCCGTCATGGCCCACACGACTCCATCGTCGTCCACGTCGAGATCGACGATGTTGTTTGAAAGAGGGCCAGGAGGAGCCACCGTCGCGACATCGAACGTTAAGATGCCGCCAGCTCCTGGTAATGGAAATGAAAACAGGCCCGAGGCCGCATCGACGCCCCACGCTCGTCCATCCGGTCCTACGGCGACGTCCCTGACCGACAAGGCGGCAGGCGAGCGATACACGGTGGCGGCTTGCCCGGGAGCCGGAACGGCGTAGCTCGCGAATAACGAAACGGCATAGAGAGCCGCCTCTCCAGGTGCGAGGGACAGGATCTGGTTATCGATGTACAGCTGCCGCTCCCATCGCCCCTCGGACGTTCGGAGATAGAGATCACGGGCGCCATTCCGGCCTCCCCCGAGATAGAGCCTCCCTTTGAACTGAGCCAGACTGAATCCAGGACCATCGAACGCCTCACGTATCCAGGCGCTCGGCGTTTGAAGGTTCTCTGCCGCCAGCGGAGCGCGAAGAACCCCTCCATCCGTCGCCACCCAGAGACCGTCGCTCCCATCGGGAAGAGCGGCCACGATCATGTCGTTGACGGGAGTGCCTGCCTGAAGAGCCCCCAATCGTGTGTAGGAGCTGCGAACAGCCCCTGTTTCCGGGTCGAGCGTGACGAGGCCGAAATCGGTCGCCACGTAGAGCGCGCCTGCCTGGAAGCGGAACCGGCGGATGCCCCGCGCGGCGTACTGGTCCGCTCGTGAGATCGCGTAGAGGGAGGTGATGCCCCCCGACGCCACATCGAGCCAGTCAAGAACGCCGGAGTCGTACCCAATCCAGAGCCGGCCGCGCTCCGCATCGAAGGCGAGCGCGCCGACCCGGCCGCCCTGCAGTCCGTCCACAGTCGTGACCGCACGGAGCTCGCCGTCAGGGATGCCGTAGAAAAACACGCCGCCATCCGAGGCGGCCCAGACGCCGTCGGGGGCGGCCGTCACGGCCGAGGCCTCGTTGAACGCCGGGTAGGCCCGCCAGCCGACGGCGGACTGGGCGAGGGCGGGGACCGCGAGGGCGAAAGCGGCGACGAGCGACGCACAGAGGCTCCGCATGGATCGGGAGGCGGGTTCGCGTAGCGGTCGTCGGGCGCGGCTCGGGGCTAGGCGGTCTCGGCGAGCCGCGCGGTGAGGTTGACCATCTCGATGGCGGCCGCGGCCGACTCGGCGCCCTTGTTGCCCGCCTTGGTGCCCGCCCGCTCCCACGCCTGGTCGAGTGTGTCGACGGTGAGGACGCCGAAGAGGACCGGGACGCCGGAGGCGAGCGCGGCCTGCTGGCAGCCGCTGGCGACGCCCGAGGCCACGTAGTCGAAGTGAGCCGTCGCTCCGCGGATGACGGCCCCGAGGCAGATCACGGCGTCGTACCGGCCGGAAGAGGCGAGTGTCTGCGCGACGAGCGGGATCTCGAACGCGCCGGGGCACCACGCCACGTCGACCGCATCAGGGTCTGCGCCGTGACGACCGAGCACGTCCAGCGCACCGTCGAGAAGGCGGCGCGTGATGGCCTCATTGAAGCGGCTCGCGACGACGGCGTAGCGGGCGTCGGCGGGCGAGACGAGGGCTCCTTCGAACGTGGTCGGCATGGCGCAGAGGGTGGGCCGCAAGGTAACGCCGCCGCGGCCTGCGGCCGGTCCATCTGGAGCGCCCCGCGTAGCTTCCGGCATGTCTCCGCCCTCGTCTCCTCTGGCCGGCGAGGCCCGGCTCCTGCCGGCCGCCGTGCTCCTGCCCGCGCTCCCCCCGTCAGTGCCCCGCCGGCCCTACCCGGGCTGGCTCCGCGCCACCGGCCGGGGGATCATGCGCACGCTCGGCTGGCGGTTCGTCGGCGGCTTCGCGGACGCGCCACGGCAGGTCCTCATCGGCGCGCCGCACACGTCCAACTGGGACGGCATCGTCGGGCTGGCGGCGGCGGCGGCCTGCGGCGTCCGGTTCAACGTGTTCGCCAAGCGCCAGCTGTTCTGGCCCCCGATGGGCTGGATGCTCCATCTGTTCGGCGGTGTGCCCGTGGACCGGAACCAGCCCGGCGGGCTCGTCGGCGGCGCCATCGAGCGGCTCCGGCGGGCCGACCCCACGCTCGTCGCCATCACGCCCGAGGGCACGCGGAGCGCGGTCGACCGCTGGAAGACCGGCTTCCACCGCATTGCCGTCGAGGCGGACGTGCCCATCGCCGTCGCCGCCATCGACTGGGGCACGCGCCAGATCGGCATCGTCGGGACGCTCGTGCCGTCGGGCGATCTGGAGGCCGACCTCGCCGCCATCGGCGGGCTCCTGGCGGGCGTCGAGGGGAAGCACCCCGAGCGCGCGCACCTGCCGCCAGCCGCCGCGTAACGCGCACCGCCGCGGCGTTCCGTACCTTCACGGGGCCTCCATGCCCCCTTCCGGAGGCCGCCCGGTCGTCCGTCCCCCCACGTCCGTGAGCTCCACTCGATCCCGCAAGAAGCCGGCGCGCTCGACCTCGAAGAAGGCCGACGCGGGCGGATTCTCCCGCCAGCGGAAGCAGGAGATCCTCGGCCTGCTCCTCCTCGCGCTCGCCGTGCTGGCGGCGCTCGCCGTCGTGACCTACACCGAGGCCGACGACGTCCGCCTCGCGGCCGAGAACTGGGAGGACCTCGTCTCGCCCGACGACAACCTGTTCGACAACCTGCTCGGCTTAGTCGGCGAGAAGATGTCGCGGGCGCTTGTGTCGGGGCTCGTGGGCTACCCGGTGC
>CAYPVZ010000275.1:0-4999 GCA_964414235.1 uncultured Rhodothermales bacterium
GACGCGCTCGTCGGCGAGCGGACGCCCGCCTCGGTGGCCGCGCTCGTCCCGGACGACATGCGGGGCGACTACTTCCGCCTCCTGACGGCCTACGCGCTCCGCTTCGGCGACGCCAGCCGCGCCGTGCTCGCCGAGGCGGCCGGACTCCACCTCGACGCCGCGCGCCACTGGCTCCACCACCGCCGCCCCGACCGCCGCGCCCTCGCCACGCACCTGTTCGGCCTCGTCGGCACGCCGGACGACGTGCGGAGCCTCCAGGCGCTCCTCGACGACCCGTCGCCGGGCGTGGCGATGATGGCGGCGCGCGCGCTCGCCCACTCGGGCGACCTCGCCGTCGTCGGCTCCGTGATCCGCTCGCTCGACCGGTTCGCGTCCTGGGGTGTCGCCCCCATCGCCTCCGTGCTCGTGCTGTTCGGCGTCCAGGCCGAGGACGAGCTGCGCGCGGGGCTCCGCGACCCTGGCCGGAGCGAGCTGACGCGAGCAGCCTGTGCGGAAGCCCTCCGCCGTCTCGGCTCTGCCACCGCCGCCGACGACGCCGCGGCGCTCCTCCAGGACGCCCTCCCCCCGCCCCGCGAAGTCGCCGCCGCCGCGCTCCGCCTGCTCCACGACCTCGGCCAGCCGGGCCACGCCCTGATCGCCTACCGCCTCTGCGACGCCCCGGACGAGGTGATCCGGCTCCACGCCGTCAGCACGCTGGCGACGCTCGGGCTCCGGCCCACCGACGTCGACCGCGTCGAGGCGGCGCTGGACGACGACTCGTCGTGGGTCGCCCGGCGGGCCGCGCGTGGCCTCCTCGACCTGGGGCAGGCCGACCGTCTCCGGGCCGCCGTCGCGCGCGGGGGGCCGGGCGCCCAGGTCGCCTCCGAGACCCTCGCCGAACGCGGCCTCCTCACGCCATGACCGACCTCCTCCGCCTCGCGTTCTACGTCGCGGACGTCATCGTCTTCGGCTTCTTCGCACTCGTCATCCTGACCTACACCGCGACGACGCTGCTGGCGCTGCCCCGGCTCGTCCGCCTCCGGCGGTGGTCGGACTCGTTCCACGTCGGCGAGGCCGCGGCGGCCGCCAGCTCGCCGCCGATCACGCTCATCGCGCCGATGTTCAACGAAGAGGCGGTCTGCGTCGAGGCCGTCCGGGCGCTGCTGGGCGTGTCGTACCCGAACAAGGAGATCCTCGTCATCAACGACGGCTCGACGGACGCGACCCTGTCCCGGCTGACCGAGGCCTTCGACCTCGTCCCGGCGGTCCGGCCGGAGACCGCCTCGATCGCGACGGCCGACGTTCGCGGGGCCTACCGGAGCCAGTCGCGCCCGGACCTCTGGCTCCTCGACAAGGCCAACGGCGGCCGGTCGGACGCGATCAACGTGGGCGTCAACCACTGCCGGACGCCGCTGCTCTGCCTGCTCGACGGCGACAGCCTGCTCGCGCCGGACGCGCTCCACCGCGTCGTCCGGCCGTTCCTGGAGGACGCCACGACGGTCGCCGTGGGCGGGACCATCGGGATCGTGAACGACTGCGAGGTGCGCCACGGGCGGGTGGTCGAGATCCGGATGCCGCGCAGCTGGCCGGCGCGCTTCCAGGTGCTCGAATACGTCCGGTCGTTCGCCGCCTCGCGCGTCGGCTGGAACGCAGCCCAGGCGCTCCCGCTCATCTCGGGCGCCTTCGGGCTGTTCCGCCGCGAGGCCGTCGTCGCCGTCGGCGGGCTGGACCCGGAGACGGTCGGCGAGGACTTCGAGCTCACGCTCAAGCTCCACCGCTACCACCGCGACAACGACCTGCCCTACCACATCGACTTCGCGCCGGACGCCGTCTCGTGGACCGAGTGCCCGTCCACGCTGGCGGTGCTCGGCCGCCAGCGGGACCGCTGGCAGCGCGGCGGCCTCGAAGTGGTGTGGAAGCACCGGCGGATGCTCCTGAACCCGCGCTACGGCCGCATCGGGCTGTTCTCGTTCCCCACGTTCCTGATCGTCGAGCTGTTCGGTCCGCTCGTCGAGGCGTTCGGCTACATCGCCTTCGTGGCGTCGCTCTGGCTGGGCCTGCTGAACGGGCCGGTGGCGCTGCTCCTGCTGGCGCTGGCGTTCGGCGTCGGGCTGGCGCAGTCGCTGGCGGCCCTCGCGCTGGAGCAGTTCGCCCTCCGCCGCTACCGCTCGCTCCGGGACATCCTCCAGCTCCTCCTGCTCGTCGTCGTCGAGAACGTCGGCTACCGCCAGCTCACGGTCTGGTGGCGCCTCAAGGGGACCTGGAAGTTCCTCCGCGGCGACTCGTCGTGGGGCGTGATGACGCGGACCGGCTTCGCCACTTCGACCTCCTGACCCATGCGCTCGCTGCTCCTGCTCGCCGCCCTCGCCGCCGCCAGCCCCGCGTGGGCGCAGTGCCCGACGAGCTCGCTCACGCCCGACGGCGGCTGCGACCGCACCGGCTGGGGCGGCATCGCGGGCGTCCACGTCGAGGCGTTCCGGTCGGACCGCGACCCGTGGCGGCGCGCCGAGGTCGCCATCCAGCGGCGCTTCGCGACCGGCGCGGCCTCGCTCGAAGTCGGCGTCTCGGACCGCAACGGGAGCACGGACCCGTTCGTCACGACCGATCTCTACAAGGCGGTCGGGGCGCTGGGCTACGGCAACCTCCGGGCCTCCGTCGCGCCCGGCGCCGACGGGATCGCGCGGGCGGACGTGCTCGGCGAGGGCTACGCCGCGCTCGGCGGCGGCTGGGAGGCCTCGCTCGGCGCGCGCCACCTCGTGTTCGAGGCGAACTCGGTCACGCTCGGGACCGGCTCGGTCGCCCGCTACCTCGGCAACTGGCTGCTGCGCGGCCGCGCCGTCGTCTCGACGCACGCGACGACGGCGGTCTCGACGAGCCTCGCGGCGCGCTACCTCATCGAGGGCGTCGGCGGGCTGACGGCGCCGTTCGTCGAGGTCACGGTCGGGCAGGGCCAGGAGCCCGTCGTCGCGCCGGACGGCGAGGCGGGGATCCGGCAGTCGTTCGTGGTGGCGGCGCGCGGCCAGCGGGCGGTCGTGCGCGGCGTCGGGCTTTCGCTCGGCGCCAGCTATACGTCAGACGGGGGGCTGACGCGCTGGGGCGGCGACCTCGGGGTCGTGGCGCGCTTCTGAGCCCGCCCGCCTCGGGGACGAGCGAGGCCGACTCGGCCCCGGTCAGTCCGGGCTGGCGCCGAGCGCGTCCGCCAGCGCCTCGGCCTCGGCGCGGATGGCGTCGGCGTCTTCGAGCTGGTCGAGCCAGTCGGCGGGGAAGGCGGCGGTGCCGTGGAGCGCGCCGAGGACGGCGCCCACGCAGCTCCCGACGGCCGCCGCGTCGCCGCCCACGTTGACGGCCGCCAGCATCGTGGACTCGACGAGCTGGGGCGAGCGCGCGACCATGGCGACGGCGAACGGGAACGCCTCGTCGGCGGCCGAGCCGGTCCCGGCGCAGAGGTCCTGGAGGTCGAGCGGGAAGTCGGTGAGGTGGCCCTGGAGCGTGCCGAGGCGGGACGAGACGCGGTCGTCGGCGCCCAGCAGGCGCTCGGCGTCGCGGGCGGCGACGAGGGCGGCGGTGAGCAGCTCGGGGCCGGCGATGGCCTCGGGGTCCTTGCCGAGGGCTTCGCGGATCACCGCGATCTGGGCGGCGGCGGCGACGTGCGCGACGGCGTGCGGGTCGACGCTCTGGAGCAAGAGCGCGGCCCAGCGGGCGCTGGCGAGGTCCTTGAGGCCGCGCAGCCGGGCCTGGACGCCGAGCGGCGCCGCGCAGGCCGCGCCCGCGCTCGACGGGCTGGCGACGGCGCCGCGCCGCAGCTCGCCGGCCTCCGCCAGCTCGGCGACGAAGGCCGCGCGGACCTCCTCGGGGCTGTCGGGCGCACCGGTGGCGAGGGCGCGGCTGAGGGCCCGCGCGCGCTGCGTGTCGGCGGTCCACTGGCCCCGGCCGAGGTCGCCGCGCTTCTCGTCGGCGTGGAGCTCCTTGAGGCCCTTGTAGTAGGTGCGGACGTGGGGGTGGCTGAGGCCCTCGACGGGCATGCCGAGGGCATCGCCGAGGGCGGCGCCGAGGAGGGTGGCGACGAGGCGGTCGCGGAACGGAGCGGGCACGGAGACGGGACGAAGGCGGGAGCGGGGGCGCTGGCGACGGGCACCGCCCGCCGGGCGTCGTGCTATCCTGCCGGCTCGCTTCCCGTTCCCCCCGTGGACTGGCTCGCCGGCACCTGGGCCGTCGTCGCGAACGACGCCCGCCTCGAACTCCGCACGCGCGTGGCCCTGAGCGGCCTCGGGCTGTTCGTGGCCGCGTCGCTCGTGCTGGTGCGCGTGGCGCTGGGGCAGGGTGCGCCGACGGTGGGCGTGGCGGCGGCGCTGCTGTGGATCGTGGTCGTGTTCGCCTCGGCGGTCGGGCTGGGGCGGGCGTTCGTGGCCGAGGAGGAGCGCGGGACGTCGCTGCTGCTCCAGCTCCACCTGCGCCCGAGCCAGGTCTACGCCGGCAAGCTGGTGTTCAACGCCGGGCTGATGCTCGGCATCGTGGCGCTGGCGGGCGCGGGCTTCCGGATCCTCGTGCCCGTCGCCCTCGTGTCGGCCGGCATCCTGTGGGCGGGGCTGGCGCTCGGCGCCGTCACAATCGCCGCGGCGACGACGCTGCTCTCGGCGCTCGTGGCGCGGGCGCGCGCGGCCGGGCCGCTCCTGCCCGTCCTCGCGTTCCCGGTGCTCGTGCCTGTCCTCTACCCCGCCATCGGCCTGACGGTGGTCGCCTCGATGACGGGCTCCTGGGCCGACGCCCGGCCGGACCTCGTGCTGATGGGCGCCTACGCCGGCCTGCTGGTCTCCCTGTCGTTCCTGCTGTTCGACTACGTCTGGCGGGATTAGCGGCGCGGGGCGCCCGCAGAGGCTCGCGCGCCGCCTTCCTAACGATGCTCGATCCGATGGCACGGGTGCGGAGCCCTCTTGCATCGGTGCGGAGCCCTCTTGCATCGGTGCAGAGCCCTCTTGCATCGGTGCGGAGCCCTCTTGCATCGGTGCAGAGCCCTCTTGCA
>CAYPVZ010000276.1:0-4967 GCA_964414235.1 uncultured Rhodothermales bacterium
CCCAGGAACCGCCCGCCGCGCTGGACCAGCCTCGTCGAGCGGCCGTCGGCTTTGAGCGCGCGGTCGCGCTCCAGGAGCGCCTCTGGCGCTGCCGTCCCGCCGTCGAGCGTGAACAGGTCCGGCTTGCCGACCGAGACGGCTTCGCCCGCCAGCGTCGCGCGGATGCCGTGGCCGGTCACGCTCTGCAAGTCCTCGGCCTTCGCCGCGCCCGTGGCCCGGTCGGCCAGGTCGCGCACGACGGCGCGCGCGAGCGGGTGCTCGCTCAGGCGCTCGACCGCCACGACGGCCTCGATCAGCTCGGCCTCGGTCGCGCCAGAGGCCGGGACGACGTCGGTCACGCGCGGCTCGCCCTCGGTGAGCGTGCCCGTCTTGTCGAAGGCGATGGCGGTCACGCCCCCGAGCGCCTCCAGCGGACCGCCGCCCTTGACGAGCACGCCGCTTCGTCCGGCCCGGGCCACGCCCGAGAGCACGGCGGACGGTGTCGCGATCGCGAGCGCGCACGGGCTGGCGGCGACCAGAACGGCCATCGCGCGGTAGAAGCTCTCCGAGAACGGCTCCGACCAGACGTCCAGCATCCCCAAGAGCGGCGGCACGACGATCAGGCCGACCACGAACGCGAGCACGGACGGCACGAAGACCTTCTCGAACCGGTCGGTGAACCGCTGCGTGGGCGATCGCTCGGTCTCGGCCTGGGCCACCATCTGGACCACGCGCGCCAGCGTCGTCTCGCCCGCCGGGCGCGTCACGAACACGTCGAGCGCGCCGGAGCCGTTGAGCGTGCCCGCGAAGACGCGGTGCTCGGGTGCGGCGCCCTCGGAGTCCGCCAGCGCGGCGTCGAGGTCGGGGGCGGGCCGCTTGTCGACGGGGACGCTCTCGCCCGTGACGGGCGCCTGGTCGACCGCGCTCGTGCCGACGGCCACGATGCCGTCGGCCGCGATCCGCTCGTCGGGGCGCACCACGACCGTGTCGCCCACGCGGAGCTCGCCGACGGGCACCTCCGTCTCGACGCCGTCACGACGGACGCGCGCCGTCGCCGGTGCGAGTTCGCCGAGCGCCTCGATGGCGCGGCGCGCCTTGCCCATCGCGTAGCCTTCGAGCGCGTGGCCGATGGAGAACAGGAACAGCAGCAAGCCGCCCTCGAACCACTCGCCGAGCGCGGCGGCGCCTGCGGCGGCGACCAGCATCAGGAAGTCGATCTCGAAGCGGCCCGCGCGGATCGAGTCGACGGCCTCGCGGACCGTGAACCACCCGCCGAAGAGGTAGGCGCCGAGGAAGAGCACGAACGGGACGGTCTCCGCGACGCCGGTAAACGTCGCCAGCGCCCAGCCCAGCCCGACGCAGACGCCGCTCAGGATGGCGAAGATGAGCTCGGTCCGCTCGCCGAAGATGCCGCCGTGGGAGTGCCCTCCGTGCGCGCCTGGGGCGTGGTTGGCTTCGCCGTCCCCTCCGGGGGTGTGGCCGCTGTGGCCATCATGCCCTTCTCCGGGCGCGTGGTCATGCCCGGCATGGTCGTCGCCCTCGGCTGCGGCGACCTCCGGCGGATCGTCGCCGCGGACGGTGACGCCGAGGCCCGCCAGCGCGCGGCGCAGGTCGGCCTCGCTCGTCGCCTCGCGGTCGAACTCGATACGGACAGGGCCGGTCGCGTTGGCCTCGGCCTCGACCACGCCGGACATCTGCTTCAAGCGCTCGGTGACGGTACGGGCGCGGCGCTGGTGCCCGAGCCCGTCGGCGGGCCAGAGCACGTGTCCGTAGCGCTCCGTGATGCGGGCGCCCGCGGCCTCGGCCGTGCGCCGCAAGCGAGGGAGCGCGACCGCGCTCGGGTCGTAGTGCAGGCAGAGCTGAGCGGGACGACCGCCCTCGGCGGGGACGACGTGGGCGCGTTCGACGCCGGAGGTGGCCGCGAGCGCGTCGGTCAAGCGCGTGACGCAGGCGTCGCGAGCGTCTGGCGCGTCGGGGAGAAGGACCGGGAGGTCGAGGCGGAGAGGGTCAGGCATCAGGAGAAGGGTCGGGAGAGAGGGGCTTGCGGGCGAGGGCGGCCTCGAACAGGCCGCCGAAAAGAGCGGGCTCGCGGTGGACGAGGACGAGCCCGGCGTGGTCCAGGAGCGGTCCGAGCTGGCGGTTGAGGTCGGTCGCCACGACGCGAGCGACAGCCCCCGCCAGGCGACGGCGGAGCGACGGTCGCTCGCCGTCGGGGAGGAACTTGTCGAAGACGGCGACGCGGCCTCCGGGACGGAGCACGCGGCCGGTTTCTCGGATCGCGGCCTCGGGGTCGGGCACGACGGCGAGCAGGAGGTGGAGCAGGACCACGTCGACCGAGGCGTCGGGGAGATCGAGCGCGTGGGCATCCAGTTCCCGGACCTCGATGCCGGTCCCGAGGCGGGCCGCCTCGGCGCGCGCGGCGCGGACCATGCCGGGCGCCACGTCGCCGGCGATGACCTCCGCCTCTGGCGGGAGGTGTGCGAAGTCGAGGCCGGTCCCGCAGCCAGGGATCAGCACGCGCTCGCCGGGCCGGACCTGAGCGAGCGCGAGCGAGCGCCGCCGTCCCGCGTCGAGACGGCGCACGACGGGGTCGTACACCGGCGCGTAAAGCGTGTACCGGAGGCGGTCCCAGAGGGTCGAGCGGTCGGGCATGGCTACCGGGAGAGGGCGAGAATCCGCCGCGCGCCGTTCGCCACGACGACGAAGATGAGCGCGCCCGCGACGAGGTCGGGGATCGGAGAGGCCGTCGCCCAGACGACGAGGGCCGAGGCGATCACGAGGCCGTTGACTTTGATGTCGTTGGACGTAAAGATCCATGAGGCCTCGACGTGAGCCTCACCCGGGCTACCGCCCCGGGCGCGGCTCAGGACGAGGAGCGTCGCCACGTTCCCCACGAGCGCGAGCGCGGCCACGACGATCATGGTGGGCACGTCGGGCGGCGCCTCGGCCGTGACAAACCGGCGCACGACCTCGACGAGCCCGAAGACGGCGAGGCCCGCTTGCAGGTACCCGCTCCATCGCGCGAGCCGCTTTTTGCGGAGGACGGTCCCGCCGACGGCGATCAGGCTCAGCGCGTAGACGAGGGCGTCGGCGAGCATGTCGAGCGAGTCGGCCACCAAGCCCATCGAGCCCGAGACGAGCCCGGCCGTGAGCTCGCCGACGAAGAACGCGGCGTTGATGGCGAGCGCGATCCAGAGCGGCCCGCGCTCCTGGGCGGGCTCATTGCGGAGGTCGCCAGGAGCGGCCAGGCTGCTCTCGACCTCGCGGGCACCCAGGCCCAGCCCGTCGAGCGCCTCGGTGACCCTCGCCCCGTCGCCCTCGTGGACGACGTCGAGATGGCGGGCCGGGAGATCGAAGCGGAGCGGCCCGACGCCCTCGACATCGGCCAGCGCCATGCGGACGAGCCGCTCCTCGGCGGCGCAGTCCATCCTCTCGACGTGGTAGCGGGTCCGGGTCACGTGCGGTCTACGAGGGAATGAGGAGGGGCAGCGCTCTATACGTTTGAGCAGGCGCTCAAATTAAGAGAACGTTTGAACCGGCGTGCAAACGTTCGGTGTATTGGTTTCGCGGAGGGCAGCGGAGCTGTCACGAGAGACCTGGAGCCTGCCCGGTGGCGAGGTAGGCCGCCCCGAGGAGGTACGCCTCGTAGTGGGCGTCCTCGGCGTGGGCCTCGACCGAGCGCCACGGCTGGATGTCCTCGTAGGCTCGGCTCACCCCGAACGGTCGGTTGACGATCTCGCCCGCGCGGATAAGCCACTCGGGCCAGCCGTCGGGGCGACGGAGCCCGCCGACGGCGATCCGGCCGCCGGGCGTGAGGGCGTCCACGGCGCGCGCGATCACGTCGCTGTGCTCGGGGACCATCTCGATCCCGAACGTCGAGAGCACGCCGTGGACGGGCTCGGGGAACGCGAACGCCCGGACGTCGGCCTCGACGAGCTCCACGTTCTCCCATCCTTCGGCCTCTACGCGCTGACGCGCCTGGGCGAGCATCCCGCGCGAGAGGTCCACACCCACGACGCGGCCGGTCGGACCGACGGCCTCCACGAGGAGGGGGAGGTTGGCACCCGTGCCGCAGCAGAGGTCCACGGCCGTGTCGCCGGGCGCGAGACGGAGCGCCTCGACGGCCCGGCGTCGGTAGCGCCCGCCCCCGACGAGCCCGTAGGCGGTGGCGGCTGAGTCGTAGACAGGTGCGAGGCGGTCGTAGAGTCGGCGGACGGCGTCGGGTCCGAGGACGCTGGGTTCGCCAGAGGCCGAGCGCCGGGCGCGGCGCCAGAGGAGGGCTCCGCCAGTGGCAGCAGCCAGAACGAGAGGAGTGATGCGCTTCATCGAGGTTCCGGGCTGTGGGTTAGTGCTCGTGCTCGGACAGCTCGCCTCGGCTGCGGAAGCTCTTGAGCGCGAACACGCCGTCCACGACGACGCGCTCTCCCGGCTCCAGGCCCGCCGTGACCTCGACGCGGTCGCCGGTCGCCTCGCCAAGCGTGACTGCGCGACGGGCGTAGGTGCGGGGCTCGCCGTCGACCGGCACGTAGACGAACGCCTGGGCGCCGTCGCGCTCGACGGCCTCCGTCGGGACGGTGATCGCGGTGCGTCCGGCCTCAGCACCCTCGCCCGCCTCGACGTCGAACACGACCGTCACGAACGTCTCGGGCCGCAGCTCCGCCGTCGCATTCGTGACGCGGAGCCGCACCGTCGCCGTGCGCGTTTCGCCCGCCACCTCGGCCCCGACGAACTGGACCACGCCGCGGAAGCGTCGCCCGCCGGGCGCCTCGACGACGGCCACGTCGCCCTGGCCGATGGCCGCGGCGGCGGCCGGGTCGATGCTGGCGTCGGCGTAGACCTCGCCCGGCGCGACGACCTCGTAGAGCGGGGCGCTGGCCTGGACGAAGGCGCCGAGCTCGGCCTGGCGCTCGGAGACGACGCCCGAGATGGGCGTCGCGACCGTCACGCGGCCCGTGTTTTCAGGATCCCCGTGTTTTCAGGATCCAGGT
>CAYPVZ010000277.1:0-4963 GCA_964414235.1 uncultured Rhodothermales bacterium
TGCCGAACGAGGCGTCGAGCGCGCCCGTGTCGGTGTAGCCGACGAGGGTGACGTCGGACGTGCTGGCGCCGCCGGAGGTGCCGACGGCGACGAGTCGGCCGTCGGGCCGGGCCAGCACCGTGGAGGCGGAGGCGATGGTGCCGACCGAAGTGGTGACGACGCCCGTGCCACCGAGCGACGCGTCGAGCGCGCCGGTCTGGGCGCTGGCGACGGGCGCCAGCAGGGCGAGGCCGGCGGCGAGCACCGGCAGAGCAGAACGGAGCATGGGAAGAGCGGCGAGGCGCATGGAAAAGGTGGGCATCGTCGCTACTTGGTGCGGAGGACGGAGACGGAGACCGGCGCGGTCGCCGTGGGAGCACTCAGCTGGAAGGTGGCGGTCCCGGAGGCTGGCACGCCGGCCCGGAAGTACCAGGTCGAGCCGCCGGCCGTCAGCGTGCGCGTGAAGGGTGTAGCGTTGGAGAGCGGGGTCACGGTGAGCGGGAAGCCCCCGAGCCCACCGTACACTGAGCGGTAGTTCCAACTGGGCTGCGTGTACGTCGCGGCCACGCCGCTCACGGCGTCGTCGGCGTAGACCGCCACCACCCAGTCCCGCGTCCACGTCTGGAGCTCGGCCTCAGACGCGAGCCCGAGCGCGGCCTGGAGGGTCGCAGCGCCGGTCGTCGTGCTGTTCCCGAACGCCGCCCAGAACGTGTTCTCATCCCCGCCGCGGCGGTCGGCGGCGTAGCGGAGGAAGGCCCAGAGCGCGCCGCGGTTGCCAAGTTCGGCCGATGTGTTGCCCCCGACCGGCCCGTACAGCGGGTGCGACAAGTCCGGCCGCTGGTAGAAGGACTTGAGCCGGCCGTAGTTGTAGTTGGCGTACGCGTTGAACGAATACACACGCCACGAGGCGTTCGTCCCCGACGTGAGCGTCGAAAGATTGATGTTCTCGCGCGGATTGATGGGCGTGCGCGGCGTCCCCGACTCCTTCGCGTACGTGATCGAGTTACCGGACCCCCCGGTCGAGTACGTACCCCCCGGGAGACCCGTCACTTTGTAGAACATGAGCTCCTCGGCGGCATCCGAAAGGCCCTCATCGAGCCACGTCTCCTCGAGCGTGCTGGCCCCGGCCACGTAGAGCCGGCGGCTCGCGTTGACGAGGTGCTGGAGCTCGTGGCCCGCCGTCCGGATCGTTTGCCCCCGCACGGAGCTGACCGTCCGGACGTTGCTGTTGACGACGCCCGTCGGATCGGGCACCAGCATGTAGAGGATCTCTCCCTCGTTGCTCCGGGTGCAGGTGGCCGCCGAGTACAGGTCGCGGCTCTCGAAGTAGCTGTAGGTCACCGAGGCGGAGGCCGGCGGGGAGAGCTCGTTGACGGCCCGCGTGTAGAAGAGGACGATGCGCTCGTTGCCATCGACGTCGGTCGGCGTGCCGAACGCGTCCGTTACGGCCGGCCACGCGAGGACGTCGAACTCCTCGGCGATGGTGTCGTAGTCCGCAGCGTTGAAGCCGCCGGCCGGGTTGTCGTTGTCCGAGACGATGATGACGTGGTTGCGCACGACCCGGACCGTCCCGGTCCGGTTGTCGACGGTCCCGCTGCAGCCCCGGGCCACGTTGAGCGTCCACAGGTCGCCGACCGACGGGATGCCGGCCGGGATGGTCCGTGCCTGGGCCGTGCCGTCGACGGAGAGGCCCGCCAGCTGCTGGCGGCTCCGCTCGAGGTCGGCGAGGTGAGCCTCGCGGTCGGTCGTCAGGTCGTCGGTGTCGTTGCCGAGGGGGCTGGCCGCCACCCGCGGGCTCGGCGGGCCGGTCACGCCCTGGATGCCAGTCCCGGTCAACGTCACCGACAGCGAGGACGATGTGGACGGGTTGATCGGGAGGATCGTGTACTCGGCGCCCGTGTAGCCGCCGACGCACACACTCTCACCGCTCGCGAGCGTCGTGTGGTAGACCCCGCCGACGGCGAGGTCCGGGCACACCGCGACGGCCACCGAGGCCGTCGCCGACCCGCTCTGCACCGTCACCGACGTTGAGCCGGGGCCGACGCCCGTCACCGTGCCGGACGCGTCGACCGTTGCCACGCTCGCGTCGCCGGTGCTGAACGTGGCCGAGCCCGGAAGCCGGACCCCCGTGACGGCCCGCGCCGACGCCGTGATCGAGGCCGTGCCCGGAGCGAATACACTGATCGAAGCGGGCGACACGCTGAGCCAGCCGCGCGGCGGCGCGATGGTGGCAAGAACCGCGACGGGGAGCGCGAAGGCCTCGACGCCCGCCGGCACCTGGAAGTGAAGCGCCGGCAACGACGACTGCGCGCCGGGCTCGATCCGCCCGACGACGCGGACGCCCTCGGCACCGCGCCGAGCGACGACGCCGGTCCCGCGGGACGTCCTCACGGCGCCCGCCAGCTGGACCTCGACGCCGGCCGGGTCCGCCGTGCCGTCGGCGGCAACGCCCATCGCGAACGTCGACGTGTTGCGCACGTCGAACGCGACGGACCAGACGCCTCCGGGCTGGCGGACGGTGCGGCCGGTCAGAGTGACCTGCGCATCGCCGGACGGCACGCAGGCGACGGCCGCCTCACGGACATCCACGGTGCAGTCGAGCCGGGCGACCTCGACGGGGGCGAGACCCTCCGCGCGGAGGACAGGAGCGAGGAGGGCCAGACCCACCACGAGGGTCTGGCGTAGCGACACAAATCCCATGGACAGAGAGAGGGTGCGGTGAACTCCGGGCCGAGAGAACCAAACGGCCTGGCAATAAGGACCCGAGGGTACCAATCCGCCCGAGCCGTGTCCATAGCCCCTCGTTTCAAAACAAGCCTTTGCTAGACATTCCTGGACGTAGCTGCCCATCGTTCAAGCCGACCGAGGCGGTGGCGAACAGACCAGAACCGCCACGCTCCGTAGGCGCCTACCAGAACCGATAGCGGGAGGGCGACGCTCCCCAGGACCCGCGCCCATGCCGTGTCTCCGAACTGGAGCAAGGCGAGGCCGCCGCCGAGAAAGGCCAGCGCCGTGCGGACGTACGCGAGGAACGTCCGCTCGTTGGCCAGCTCCGTCCGGTCCAGCGCGAGTTGGTCGCGGAGCGTGAGGGCGTCGTCGGGGAGGTCGGCGTAGGGCTCGGGCATGGCCCTTTGTCCCGCATCCCGGGCCTCGGGTTCCAGAGACCCCGGCCTCAGTACAGCCCGACCGGGTCGACGTCGAGGTTGACGCGGTGGCCCGACGGCGTCGACAGCCGGCCCTCGACCGCGCGCACGAGCGCCGCCAGCACCGACGCGGGCAGCGGACGGGGCGCCTTGACGAGGAGGTGGACGCGCCACCAGCCCTTGACGCGGCCGACGAGCGCCGGCACCGGGCCGAGGATCTCGACGCCGGCCACCTTCTGCGCCTCGCGGCGGAGCGCGTCGCCCCAGCGCTCGGCGAGGGCGTGTGCCGAGCCCTCCTGCGGCCCCTTCACCTCGACGCCGACGAGACGGCCGTGCGGCGGGTAGCCGAGCGCGAGCCGCTCGCCCAGCTCGCCCAGCGCGAACCCGTGGAAGTCGTGCTTGAGGGCGAACCGGATGGCGGGATGGTCCGGGTTGCGCGTCTGGAGGATCACCTCGCCCGGCAGGTCGTGACGTCCGGCGCGTCCGGCGACCTGCGCCAGCAGTTGGAACGTCCGCTCCGCCGCGCGGAAGTCCGGCAGCAGCATCCCGGTGTCGGCCTCGACGACGCCGACGAGCGTCACCAGCGGGAAATCGAGCCCCTTGGCGACCATCTGGGTGCCGAGCAGGAGGTCCGCCTCGCCCCGGCCGAACGCGTCGAGGATGCGGCGGTGAGCGCCCTTCCGCGAGGTCGTGTCCAGGTCCATCCGTAGGACGCGGGCCTTCGGGAAGACCTCGGCCAGCTCCTCCTCGACCCGCTGGGTGCCGCTGCCGAGCAGCGCCAGCGCCGGGCTGCCGCACGACGGGCACTCGCGCGGCTGGCGCTCGGCGCGGCCGCAGTAGTGGCACCGCAGCGTCCGGTTCGTCTTGTGGACCGTCAGCGTGACGGCGCAGTCGCGGCACGTCGGCGTCCAGCCGCAGTCGTCGCAGGTGACGATGGGTGCGTAGCCGCGGCGGTTCTGGAGCAGGATCGTCTGCTCGCCGCGCTCCAGCCGGTTGTCGATGGCCTCGCGGAGGTCGTGCGAGAGCGCGCCCTTGAGGCGGCGGATCTGGCGCTCGCGCGTAAGGTCGACCACGCGGACCGGCGGCAGCGGCGCCGGCTGGCGCGTCGTGCCGTCGGGGCCGCGGACGGGCACGCGCTCGGGCATCTCCAGCCGTACGTACTTGCCCGCGTTCGCGTTCGCGACCGATTCCATCGACGGCGTCGCGCTGCCGAGGACGCAGACGGCTCCGGCCTGGTGCGCGCGCATCACGGCCACGTCGCGCGCGTGGTAGCGCGGCGCTGGGTCGAACTGCTTGTAGCTCGCCTCGTGCTCCTCGTCGACGACCACGAGGCCCAGGTTCTGGACCGGCGCGAAGACGGCCGAGCGCGGACCGATGACGATCGGATAGACGCCGTCGCGGATGCGCGTCCACGCGTCGAGCCGCTCGCCCGGGCTCATCCTGCTGTGGAGGACGGCCACGCGGTCGCCGAAGTGGGCCCGGAAGCGGCGGACGGTCTGCGGCGTCAGCGCGATCTCGGGGACGAGGACGACGGCGCTCTTTCCGAGGTCGAGCGCGGCGCGGAGGGCGCGGAGGTAGACCTCGGTCTTGCCCGAGCCCGTGACGCCGTGCAGCAGAAACGTCTCGGCGCGCGCGGTCTCGATGGCGCCCGTGATCGCGTCGAGCGCCGTGATCTGCTCCGGGTGGAGGTCGAGTGGCGCGGCTGGCGCGGCGATGTCGGCCTCCATCCCATCTGCCTTCCGCTCGACCTCGGCGTCGAACGCCTCGACCAGCCCCATCTCTTCGAGCCGCTTGACGGTGCTGCTGGCGGCGCCCGTCGCCGCGAGGGCCTCGGCCTGGAG
>CAYPVZ010000278.1:0-4944 GCA_964414235.1 uncultured Rhodothermales bacterium
CCGCGCTGGCGCCGGGCGTCTCCGTCCGGCGGCTGGCGGTCGCCGAGGGCGGCGGGCCTCGGGCCTTCTGGCGAGCCCACCGTGCGATGCGTCGCGCCGCGCTGGCGACGCCCGCGACCCTCTACCTCGCCAGCGACCTCTACTCACTCCCGGCGCTCGCCACGGCCGCTCATCGCCACGGCGCTGCCCTCGTCTACGACAGCCGCGAGCTCTACACAGCGCTCGACTCGTCGCACGGCCGGCCGCACGTCTCGGCCGTTTGGGGCGCCGTCGAGCGCCGCTTCATCGGCCGCACCGACGCGGTCTTGACGGTCGGGAATGCCATCGCGGACCGGCTCACCACCCGTTACGGGATCGACCGGCCAACCGTCCTCTATAACGCGCCTGCGCCCCGCGGGGAGCTCGACCGCACCGTCCTCCGCCAGGCGCTCGCGCTGCCCGACGATGATCGGATGGTGGTCCTCTACCAGGGCCTGTTCCGCGAAGGACGCGGCCTTCTGGCGCTCATCGACGCCGCACGCGAGGTCGAGGCTGTCCGGCTCGTGCTCATCGGCGAGGGTGTGCTGGGCGACGAGATCGCGGCGCGCGGCGCGAGCCTCGACGACCGGCTCGTCGTCCATCCGTTCGTGCCGCCCGACCGGCTGGCTGCGCTCACGCCCGGCGCCGACCTCGGCGCCTGCCTCATCGAACCGTTGACGGAGAGCCTTCGACTGAGCCTGCCCAACAAGCTGTTCGAGTACCTTGCGGCCGGCGTACCGGTCCTCGCCAGCCCGCTCCCCGAAATCCGGGCCGTCGTGGATTCGGGAGTTGGGATCCTCGCCGACCCGGCCGATTCAAACGCCGTCGCCGACGCGCTCCGCCAGTCGCTCGATCCGGGCCGCCGGGCCGCCTGGCGCGCGAAGGCGCCGCGAACCCTCGTCCCCTACACATGGGAGCACGGCCGCCATGCGTTCCGCGCTCTCCTCGACCGCCTCCTCGGATGATTCGACTCCTCCTCGCGCTCGCGCTCCTGCTCCCGGCCGCCGCCCGCGCCCAGGTCGACGCCCTGGTCGTCCCCAACGACTCGCCGGACTGGCTCACGATGGAGGACGCCATCGCCAAGTCCCAGGCCGACAGCTCGCTGATCCTGGTCTACGGCTTCGCTACGTGGTGCACCTTCTGCGCCCGCTTCGACGCCACCGTCTTCACCGACGACGCGGTCCAGGCCTACATCGGCGAGCACTATGCGCCGACGCGGCTCAACCTGGAGGACACCACGGCCGTCCAGTTCTTCGACGCTCGCGTGAACGGCGTCCAGCTCGGCCGCGCGATGGGCATCTCGGGCACCCCGACGAACGTGTTCGTCGACGTCGACGGGTCGCTGATCACGAAGCTGCCGGGCTACACGGACCCCGAGACGTTCCTCTACACGCTCCAGTACGTCCGTGAGGCGGCGTACGAGACGACGCCGTTCGACGCCTACCTGGAGCAGCGCCGCAGTGGCCTCCAGCTTCAGCCGGCCATGGGCGACCTCGTCGCGCCGCCGCCGCGTCCGTAGCGCCGACACGAGTCGCCAGCGGCTGGCGGCACCGGTGAGGGTCTCCTACCACGACGGCTACGTGATCCCGCTCCCCGAGCGGCACGCGTTCCCGATGGGAAAATTCTCGGCCCTCCGAGACATTCTGGTTGCCGAGGGCGTGATCACCGAGGCCGAGATCATCGCGCCTCGTGAGGTCGACTGGGCCGACCTCCTGCTCGTCCACACGCACCGCTATCTCGACGCGCTGGCGACGGGCACGCTGAGCCGTCAGGAGGAGCGGAAGTTGGGGTTGCCCTGGAGCGAAGCGCTCGTCCGACGGAGCCGCCTGGCAGTCCAGGGGACAATCAACGCGTGCGCGATGGCACTGGAAGACGGGCTGGCGGGCAACCTCGCCGGCGGCACGCACCACGCCATGCCCGACGCCGGCGAGGGATTCTGCGTGCTCAACGATGTAGCCGTCGCGCTCCGCGTTCTGCAGCAGGCCGGTTGGCTCCGGCGCGCCCTCGTCGTCGACCTCGACGTCCACCAGGGCAACGGAACGGCGGCCTTTTTCAGCGGCGCTCGCGCCTGGCCGATCGGCGGCGTTTCCACGTTCTCGATGCACGGCGCGCGCAACTATCCCTTTCACAAGCCGCCCTCGACCCGCGACGTGGGCCTCTCCGACGGAACGGGCGACGCCGCCTACCTCGACGCGCTGGCGACGCACCTGCCGGAGGTCCTGACCGAAGCCGCCCCCGACCTCGTCGTGTACCTCGGCGGCGTCGATGTGGTCGCGGGCGACCGATTCGGCCGGCTGGCACTCACGCGCGAAGGCCTGGCCGCACGCGACCGGTTCGTGTGCGAGACGATCCGCCAGTCGGGCGCGCCGCTGTGCCTGTTGCTCTCGGGCGGCTATGCGTCGCGTCGAGCGCCGGGCCAGGCCCCCGAGACGCTGGCAATCGCGACGGCCGATCTCCACGCGACGATGTACAGGGAGGCGGCAGCCCTCTTCTTTCCTTGATCGCCACCCTCGCTCTTTGTTGTTTACAATCATCTTAAGTCCTCGACCCATTCACCGCATGCATCCATCTTGCTCCTGGGTAGATTGAAACCTCATCTGCACGCACGATCTTGCGCCTCGCTTTTCTCACCTTGATGGCCCTCGCTGCCGTCAGCGCCTCGGCCCAGACCGGACGCATCGATACCAACTACGCCATCACCACGCAGGGCGACACGCTTCGAACGGAGGTGGAGCTCAAAGACCCCCTCATCGGGCGGGCTCACGTCCTGGTCGGGGGCGACCGCCGGGAGCTAGAGGAATTCTCCCTGCTCCACATCGACGGAGAGACGCTCGCCATCGTTGACGGCCGGCGCCTCGCCCGTCTCCTGACCGATGGCCGCGTTCGCTTCTACACGCGGGAGGTCACGACGTCTGGCGTCTGGCAACCCGGCGTCGGGCCTGGCGGAGTCAGCCCAGGATTCACGCCGAGCACCACTCAGGAGATCGGCTACATCCAGGTCGGTAACGGCCCCGTCGTCAGGGCGACGAATGGTGCACTCCACGACGCATTCCAAGACAACCCCGAGAGCCTCCGCTACCTCAACCACGCCCGGACCCTCGGCTATGCCCAGGCAGGCGTGACGGTCGCCGGCGTCGCCCTCGTCATCGGAGGCGCCATCCCGATGATCCAGGCGAACGAACGCGAGGAGGAGGTCAAGGTGAACCCCCTCGTCTTCGTGGGCGCCGGGCTCGCTGCCGCGGGTCAGCTCATCTTCCCGGGGCTCCGCAGCACCGCTCGCAACCGCGCCATCGACGCCTACAACGCCAACTGACCAGCGGCTGGCGGCGCGTTCCGCCAGCGAGTCTTTCGCCTGGTCTCCGACGCCCCGGTCGCCGCGATGGTGGCCGGGGCGTCCTCATCTCAGCGGCTCCGCCAGCCCGACGACTCCCGGCCTCGCCGCGCCGCTCGTTTATCAACTCCGACTGGCCTTACCACAAACCCTAATAAGTGAGGCCTTGGCAGAAAAGCCCGAATAAGTCGAGCCCGACAAAGAACCATCCTCTAAACTTGGGGCTCTCCTTCCCCACAGCCCCATGCCCACCATTCCTAACGACTATGCCACGACGTTTGGAGTCATGGCAGGTTATCTCCCCCACAATCTCGACGCCATCGGAGAGTGGCAGGCCGACATCTTGGCCGAAGCCAGGGCCGAGCATCCCGAACTGGCGGCCGCGAACGCCGACGCGCTCGACGCGACACGTCTCACGCCAGCGGTAGGTCAGTTGATCTCCCTCCTGGCGTCGGAGCCGGCTCTCTATGCCCAGGTGGAGGCCATGATCGCTGAGCAGGCATCCGTGAAGCCCGACGGGAAGCCCGCGATCACGTCCGTGCTGGATCTCATGATGGCGCTGGCGTACATCTCACGGCGGGCGCCTGAGTTCAACGAGGACCCGGCCAAGCGCAACTTCTTCCCCATGTCGGCGCTGTTCGTGTACATGATGTACACCCCGACGGGAAGCCAGGTGTTTTCGAATGCGGTGTTCACCGACGTGCTCCGGCGTGTCCTTCAGGAATGGTGCTCCTTCCTTGACAGCACGGACTCCCAGTACGTTCTGAACCGAGGTCCGCAGGGCTGGCTGTCGCCGGCCGCCAGTGAGCTGATGGACTTACCCGCGTTCGTGATCCCCGATCCCGACGCCCCGCACGGCGGCTTCGCCAGCTTCAACGCCTACTTCCATCGCCAGATCAAGCTCGACCAGCGGCCGCTGGCCGGCGTCGGCGATCCGCACATCGTGGTCTCGGCGAATGACGGCACGGTCTATCGCATCGCCCGCGGTGTGAAGCGTCTCGACTCGTTCTGGATCAAGACCCAGCCCTACTCCCTGGCAGACATGCTGGCGGGCATCGACCAGCCCGGCCTCAGCGTCGACCAGTTCGTCGGGGGCGACGTCTTCCAGGCGTTCCTGAGCGGCGCGAACTACCACCGCTGGCGCGCGCCCGTCTCCGGGACGATCGTCGCACAGATGACGGTGGACGGGCTCATGTTCAGCGAACTCCGCTCGGAGGGCTTCGACGACAGCGCCGGGACGCTGTCCCAGGGCTACCAGGCCTCCGTCAACACGCGCGGCCTCACATTCATCCGAGCAGACTACGAGCCGCTGGGGACGGTCTGCGTTATGCCCATCGGCATCACCGAGATCTCGTCGATCCGGCACGAGCGGGCCGTCGGCGACCACGTCGAGAAGGGCGACGAGTTGGGCTACTTCAGCTACGGCGGCTCGACGCTGTGCCTCATCTTTCAGCCTGGCGCTGTCGCGTCGTTCTCCGTTCCGGCGCCGCCCCCCGGGCAGACCGGCGTCCAGATCCAGGTCCGCTCCGAGATCGCGCGCGCGTCGTAGCGGCCGGCTGGCGACGCGCATCCGCCAGCCGCACGGACCTCTACAC
>CAYPVZ010000279.1:0-4931 GCA_964414235.1 uncultured Rhodothermales bacterium
AACGGGCAGGCCGACGTCCTGGACGGCGAGGGGTCAGTGTCGATGACGGCCCGCCCCCGACATCGACGGACTCGCGCGGTCCGCGGACGTGGCCATCCTCGGGCGGCGCGAAGGCGCCGTCCTCGGCCGTCCCCAGCGGGCGGACCTCCGGGGGGAGCCCACCGCCGAGGCCGACGGAAAGCGAGGGAAGCGGGACGGAGTACTTGGGCACGGACGACCTCAGGTCTCGATGGTGGCCGCGGGCGCGTCGATGCGCGAGCCCGGCGCCTCGATCCGAGGCGTCGGGTTCCGGGCTTCCTCGCGAGCCGCCGCGCCCTTGTCGTTGCCGTAGACGAGCGCCGCCAGCGCCGCGCCGACCGCGCCAACCTCGAGGCCGGACGGGACGTGGTGGTTCAGCCCACAGAGGACGTAGTACCCGACGACGAGGGTCATCGCGAGCACGAACGTCTTGGTCAGCAGCACGGGTCGGCTCATCGGTTCGTGACCGGCTTGTCGGCCCGCAGGTCGTAGCCCTCAGCGTCGTTCTCGGCCGAAGCGTGGAGGTAGAGCGGGCACCCCCCTGTCGGAACGAGGGCGAGGATCTCACGCAGGGCGGCCCGGCTGTTCACCACATCGAGGCGCCCGTCGCCGCCCGCGTCGCCGAAGCCCAGGCCGGGCAAGAAGCACCCTTCGATCTGGTCGTGCCGGTTCCCCCCGTGGATGGCGATCCAGGCCCGGCCGTCGACCTGGGACCCGTCCACGTCCTGAATCCACAGGTGCCGTCCCAGCTTCTCGCTCGTCCGGTGGACGACGCGGTACTCGCCCGGCGGGATCGACGACACCTGGTTCTCATTCCCCCGCCACGCCAGCATGAGGAGCGGGCAGGCGAAGAGGGCACGGCCGTCCTGCTGGACGACAAGGATGCAGAGCGACTGGACGCCGTCGTCGTGCCCGGCCTGTATGCGGATGGAGAGTCCCACTGTGGACGGCGCCCTCCCCAGGGCGCGGGTCCCCCGCTGGCGAAAGCTATAGGCAGTCCTCGATCGGCGTGTTGCGGCGGCCCGCGATGACGAGGCACTCGACCCGGTCGAGCCGCTCGGTCAGCGACTCCTTGAACCCATTGAGGTCCCCCTTCGATGCGACCATCTGGTCCTCGAGCGTCTCGATCCGGGCCGTGTTCGAGGTGATGGCCGCCTCGTTGGCCTCGACCGAGCCTGGGAGGCTCGCGAGGTTGCCCAGCATGAAGCCGCCGCTGACGCCGATGGCGATGCAGCCGCCGAGGATGCCCCCGACCTTCCACCAGGAATCGATCTTCTCAACCAGGCGCTGCGGCATCGTTGGGCGGGATGGGACGAGACCATCGGGCATCTCGAGAGGGGTGTCAGGGGACGACCGAAACGTCGGGGAGCGGGCGGATGCCGCCCACGTCGGCAGCGTCACGGAACCGGCGCTTCTCGCGGAGCAGCCCCTGCTGGTACCGCGCGTAGTAGAGCCGGGCGCTCATCGGCTGGGACTCCGCCAGCCGCTCCGACAGGAGGTAGTTGAGGGCGCAGTCGCCGAAGGGGACCTCGTACGCCCGCCCCTCCTCGCTCGCGGCGTCCTCCGGCACCGGCGGCGGCTCGCACTCGACCGTGAGCACGACCGGCGTCCGCGCCACGCCATCGACGACGCAGAGCCCGGCCACCGCCAGCGCGCCGTCGAGGAGCACGACCGCCAGGTCCGGGTTGGCTCGCGCCTGTGCCCCCGGGACCGTCAGGAACCGGCGGCCGACGACGGGTACGCCGCTCCGCCACTCGCCGAGGTCGACCTCGCCGTCGGCCGCGACGGTCACCACGACGCGCGGGCCGCCGACCTCGAGCGCGATCGTCGCCAGCGCGTCCTCGAGGTCCGACCGCATGAGCGCCTCGGCCGCGCCGCCGCCCTTGATCTGGAGCTTGTCGTAGAAGTCCTGGAGCCTCATCGAGCGGCCTCCGCAGGCGTGGTGAGCTGGGGGAGCGGGTCCCCGCCGGTCCGGCACAGGGCGAGCCGCCGGGCGTGCTCCGACCGGGCGTCCTGGAGCGCCCGCTCGACGCCCGCCCGGCGCCGCTCGAGGTCCGAGAGCCGGATCTGCCACCGCTGGCGGCCCTCCGCCGCCTCGCCGAGCGCCCCCTCGACGCGGGCGCGGTAGGCGGTCACGACGGCGCCCTCGACGGCCGTGAACCGCGCCAGACCGGCCTGGACGTGCTGCGCGAGGTAGGCCTGGACCGCCGCCGACACGCGGGCCGCGTAGGCCTCGACCTCCCCCCGGTACCCGGCGACCTCGGACTCGTACACGCGGGGCTCAGCCAGGAACGCGTCGACCTCAGCGCGAAACACGGCGACCCGGTCCTGAAGGCGCGCCGCGTACTCTTCGAGCAGCGCCCGCTGCTCCTGCACGGCGACCGACGCCAGCTCCGAGTCCTCGACGCTCTCGGCCAGGAAGGGCAGGATGACGCCGGGCGGGTCGTAGCCCGCCGGGACGGCGACGGCCCCGCCGAAGACGGGGGCGACGAGGTCCGGCGCGTCGGGTGGCGCCCCCGGCACGGGGATCGCCGTGAGGTCGAGCCCGGGGGGAGCGCCGGGCACCGCCGTCGCAACATAGTCCGGCAGTGCGACCGCGGCGCCGGGGCCGTTCCCATCGAGCGCGAGGGACGCCGCGTCGAGGGCGACGGTGAGGAGCCGCACGCGGACGCCCGCCTCGGCCGCCGCCAACACGAGGGGGTGAAGGCGGGGCCAGCCGTCGCCGGGCGCGAACGTGCCGCGGTACGGCCCGACGACGGCGACCTCGCCCGTCAAGCCGCTGCTGGCGGAGAGGCCGCTGGCGGGCAGGACGTGCGCCTGTCCCTGGTGGACGGCGCAGAGCGGGACGAACGCCGTCGCCGCGCGCAGGCCCGAGGCGTAGAGCGCGGGCGCCCCGGTCACGACCGTGCACTCCCGGAACCCCCGGCGCGCGGCCACGACGCGGCCGCCGTCGACGCCCACCCCGGCGCCGACGTCCACCTTCGGGTCGACGAGCGAGCCGACGAGAAGGTCGGGACGCGCCGCCTGGACGGCCTCGTCGAGGCAGACGCCGACGTGCCAGGCCCACGCAGCCGACCCGACCTCGGCCGTCGACACGAGATCGGCACCCGCGAGCGGGCTCGAGAGGACGTCGAGACGTGGCGTGGCCATGGGCTCAGAGCGCGGTCGTGTTGGCACCCAGGCTGGCGCCCGTCGCGCAGCCGGGGTAGAGGCCGCCGACCACCCGGTGCGAGCCCGGGACGTCGCCGTCGATCTTGAGCGCGGTGACGCCTGCCGCCGCCGCCGTGTCCTGGATGAGCGGGTGGTACACGCCCACCCCTGCCGTGCCGTCCATCGTGCCCTGGCTGATCTGGATGCCCTTCTGGTTTGCCGAGAACGCGGCCCGGATGTCCGGGCGGAGCTCGATGGTGGAGGGCTCTGTGAGGAGCGCGAACGGGTTCGTCACGAGCCCGGCCGTCGGGGCCTCCACCTTCAACCGGATCTCAGACCGCGTGTAGCGCGAGGCCCGGCCCGAGCTGGCGACGGTCCGCCGGTCGCCCTCGTAGTAGAGCGCGTGCTGGAGCGAGGCCGCGGGCGCATCGGCCGCCAGCCGCACCGTCGCCCGGACGTCGATCGCGCCCGGCGACCGCAACCGGATCGCACGAGCGTTCTCGCCCGCGTGGGCATAGGCGCTCGTGTACTCGGCGAGCACCGCGATCTGGTGGCCCCCGCCGTAGACCGCCCACCCCCGCGACGAGAAGATGCCGTTGACCTGCTGGGTCGTCAGGTTGTAGTCGAAGACGTCCAACACCTCCGGCGTGTCGATCCCGTGGATGACGGCCACGCAGTCGAGCGAGTTGTTGAGGTCGAGCGCCGACTGGGTACAGCCGATGGCCCGGATCCCGTCGAACAGGCACCGGATCGCACCGCGGTTGGCGTCGAGGGCCTCCTCGCCGCCTCGCACCACGATGTCGCGGACCGTAAGTCCCCGACACATCTCGACCTCGACGCCCGCGTTGCCAGAGCCGCCAGCGGTCCAGTCGAGCCCCTCGACGACGGCGTAGTCGGTGTCGATGATGGCGACGCCCTGCTGCCCGCCCACAACGAGACCCGCCAGCACACGTGCCTTGTGCGCGCCGCGCAGGAAGAACGCTTGGCGCCACCGCCCGCCGCCGGTCGTCTGGAGCCCGTCGAGGTCGATGACGCCGTGGTTCTCAACGCGCCCCGCCGCGTCGAGGTAGAACGCGACGACGCTGTGCCGGGCGTCCGACAGCGCGGCCTTGACACCGGTCTCCGGCTGCGAGTAGAGGCCAGCGGCGTACGTGTGCGTCGGCCGGTACGTCGCGCCCGGCTCGATGATCAGGCGCTTCCCCGGCGGAACCCGCACGTCCCCCACCGGCGCGAACGTGCCGCCGCGCCCCGAGACCACGACGGTCGAGAGGTCGGGGTCGGCCAGCTTGCTCCGGATCTCGTTGACCGCCGATGAGGCGTTGAGCGAGACGAGGTAGGCGTTCGTGTTGATGTACGGCGCCCGACCGAAGAACGTCCGCTGGTCGACGTTGTCGAGCGATCCCTGGTAGACCCACGCGCCGCCCGCGCGGAGGTAGAACACGTTCTTTTCGCCGCCGCGGCTCTCGTCCACGTAGACGAGACCTGGCGTGCCGTCCGCTGGTGCGAGCGCGGCCAGCGCCGCCTTCGTCGCCTTGCGGTACGCCTGGGCCACGTCGCCGAGCGCCATCAGATCGGCGCGGGTGCGCGCCGTGTCCGCCGCGTCCGAGGCCACGCCGACGGACGCCGCGATCTGCCCCTGGGCCACGTTCGAGGCCACGTCGATGTCCGCCAGCGCTTGAACTGCCTCGCCGCTGAGGAGCGCGCGGAGGTGCGGTAGCGTCGGCCCCTGCCCGACCACGTCGGCGCCATTCTCAGGGTTGAGG
>CAYPVZ010000280.1:0-3073 GCA_964414235.1 uncultured Rhodothermales bacterium
CGGTGTTGCCGAGCGGGCGCGGCGAGCGGTTGAGCGCGTCGAGCGCCCGGAGCGCGTCGGCGGCGAAGCGGGGCGCGTCGCGGCCCGTCACCGGCAGGTAGATGGCGTCGACGGCCTGGAGGGCGGC
Organism: uncultured Rhodothermales bacterium; assembly: GCA_964414235.1. Taxonomy (GTDB): domain Bacteria; phylum Bacteroidota; class Rhodothermia; order Rhodothermales; family Rubricoccaceae; genus Rubrivirga. The sequence goes on from CAYPVZ010000280.1 coordinate 128, forward strand.
GGCACCGACCTCGCGGTCGAGGTCTTCCCAGGCCGTCTCGTCGGCGAGCATCTTCTCGAAGGCGACGGAGGCGCCGAGGCGGCGGGCCTCGACGGCGAAGGCCGCGGCCATGTCGGCGCCGTAGGTACCCCGCTGGGCGGCCACGCCGAGGCGGTCGAGGCCGAGGCGGCCCGTCGCGTAGCGCGCCATGGCGCGGCCGCGCGCCGGGAACGTCGGGTTGGCCTGGAAGACGAAGCGCCGGCCCTGGCTCACGACCTCGTCGGTCGCCAGCGGGGCGAGCAGGACCACGCCGGCCGCCTCGGCCGCCTCGCCGGCGGCGCCGGCCTCGTCGCTGAAGAGCGGCCCCACGATGGCCTCGACGCCCTGCCCGATGACGGCCTGGACCGCCGACCGCGCGCCGTCCGCCGTCCCGCGCGAGTCGCGGAAGACCATGCGGATGGGCCGGCCCTCGCCCCGCTGGTTGTGCTCGTCGACGGCGATGCGGACGCCGTTGAAGAGGGCCTGGCCGAGGTAGCCGTCCGCCCCACCGACCGGCAGCACGATGCCGAGGTCGAACGGCTCGGCGCGACCGGCCTCCGAGGCACGGGCGATGAGCTGGCGGGCGTCGGCGGCGTAGCGGCTCCCGGGGTACGTCGTCACGAGATGGGTGGCGGCGGAGATCGCCCGCTCGAACGCGCCGCCGGCGTAGGCGGCCTTGGCCGCCATGAGGGTCGCCGCCGTCGTCCGCTCGTTGTAGCCGTACTCGTCGGCGGCGCGGGCGAAGAGGCGCTCGGCCTCGGCGAACTCACCCTGCTGGTACGAGGCGAGCCCGTTCTGGAAGGCCGTCTCGGCGGCGGGCACGGCCTCGGCGCGCGCCGGCTGGGCGGCAGCAGCCGGGCTGAGGATCGCGAGAGCGAGGGCGAAAATGAGGGCGCGCATCGAAGAGGAGAGACCGGGACGAACGGGCGCGCAAGCTAGCCCGGGACCGGCCGTCCCTGTCCCGGCCTGCCCGTGCGTCAGCCGGAAGCCAGGTGCCGCCCCAGCGCCAGCCCGGCGGCCACGAACGCGACGCCCACCACGACACTGCCGGCCGCGTTCGCGACGGCCATCCCGGGGCGTCCGGCCTCCCAGAGCAGGACGGTGTCGGCCGAGTACGTCGAGAACGTCGTGAAGGCGCCCAGGCCGCCGACGAGGATCGCCAGCCGGGCGTCTTCGTCGCGGACGAGCGGCAGCGCGAGCCCGATGAGCAGGCAGCCGAGCGCGTTGGCGACCCACGTGCCCCAGGGCAGGCCGGGCGTGCCCCAGCGGAGCCCCGCCAGCCCGACCCCGTACCGCGCGACGGCGCCGACGGCGCCGCCAAGAGCCACGAACAGAACCGAGCGCATGGGAGGACCGGGAGGCGGCACGACGGCGCAAACCTAGCGACGGCCCGGGGCCGAGGCCGGCGCCCGGGGGCGGCGCGGACGTGCGGGCGGCGGCTATTCGGGGTGCTCGGCGAGGTACTCGGCGCCGCGGCCCTGGATCTGCTCCTGCCAGACCTGCATCCACCCGTCGCCGTCGGCGGCGAGGCGGTCCCAGTCGAGCGGCATCGGGGTGAAGGTGCCGTCGGCCATCCAGGCGGGGAGGCCGGCGGGGTCGATGTCGGTGCGGGCCGGGATGCGGTGGAACGCCTCGGCCTGGTGGAGGAGCGCCTCGCGGGTGGTCACGAACTCGACGAACTGCTCGGCCAGCGCGGGCTGCGGCGCGCCGGCCGGGATGGCGACGGCGTCGACGAGGACGGGGACGCCGGAGGCGAGCGCGGCGTAGGCGAAGGGCTGGGTCTGGGCCTGGAGGTAGACGTCCGGGAGGTTCCAGAGCGTGAGGTCGGCCTCGCCGCGGGCGATGCGGAGGTAGAGCTGGGTCGGGTTGGCGGCGTAGCCCTTCGTGTTCTCGTCGAGCCGGGCGAGCCAGCGGTAGCCGTCCTCGACGGAGGGCTGGCGGAGGATGAGCGCGCCCCAGATGGTGCGCATGGTGCCCGACTCCATGGGCGAGCGGATGAGGAGGCGGTCGCGCCAGCGCGGGTCGAGGAGGTCGTCCCAGTCGGCGGGGAGGTCGGCGGCCGAGAGGGCGTCGGTGTTGTAGAGGAGGCCCTGGGGGGTGAGGTAGGTGCCCCACCAGCGGCCCTCGGCGTCGCGGGCGGTGGCGGGGACGGCGTCGGCCCAGGAGGGGGTGAACGGCTGGAGCAGGCCGTCCTGGGCGGCGCGCATGAACATGGTCTGCGGAGCGCCCCACCAGACGCTGGCCTGCGGGTTGGCGCGCTCGGCCGTGATCCGGTCGAGGACCTCCTGGCTGCCGATGTCGATCCACTGGACGTCGACCTCGGGGTGCTCGGCCTCGAAGGCTTCCTCGTAGGCGCGGAGCATCTCCTTGCCGTGGGGCGAGTAGACGAGGAGCGGGGTGCGGTCGTCGCCGCAGGCGGAGAGGACGAGGAGGGCGGCGAGCGCGAGGGCGATCCGGGGCACGGGCGGGCGGGCGAGGAGCGGCACCTATCCGCCGCAGCCGTCCGGCGTTCCCCGGCGGCACGCCGGAGACGGAGAGCGATTCGCTCCGGGCAGGAGGCGAACCGGAGGGGCTCCGATGGCGCGCAGGACCCCCAGGGGGGCCGCCGGAGACCGCGTCAGACCGTCCGAGAAGCGGGTCTCCAGGCCTGAGAACCGACCCTTCCGCTTCCCAACTCACCTCTTCAGGTCCAGAAACGGGATCTCGACCTTCATAAATCGTCTCTTCAGCCCCAGAAACGAGGTCTCCACCTTCAAAAACTGGGTCTCCATCTTCATAAATCGCCTCTTCAGGTCCAGAAATCGGGTCTTCAGGTCCAGAAACCGAGTCTCCAGGTCCAGAAACCGAGTCTCCAGGTCCAGAAACCGAGTCGTCAGGTCCAGAAACCGAGTCGTCAGGTCCAGAAACCGAGTCGTCAGGTCCAGAAAC
>CAYPVZ010000280.1:3173-4928 GCA_964414235.1 uncultured Rhodothermales bacterium
CGAGTCTCCAGACCCATAAACGGCGCCATCGACGCGGACGGCTCGGGCGCTTAGCCCTCCCCATGCTGCGCAACCGGATGGAAGCCGCGTTGCCCCTGCGCCGCATGGATTCCCGCGTTCGCGGGAAGGACTCGGTGGGGAGTCGTGGCGGTGGAGCAGAGCGGATCCGCGGGACTGGCGAGGCTCGCCGCCAGCGCCGCGACGGGGGTGCGCGGACGCGCGATCGCAGGTCTATCATGCGCCCCTCCCCACCGCCGTGCCGATGCGCCTCTCCCCTGCCCTTCGCCTCTCGCTTCTGCTTCTCGCCGCCCCGCTGGCGGCGCAGCCCGCCGAGGTGGCCTACGACGTGTCGTGGCCGAACGCGGCGGCGCACGAGACCGAGATCGTCGCCACGTTCCCGGCGCTGGACGCGGCGCCGCTGCACGTGGTGATGAGCCGGGCCTCGCCGGGGCGCTACGCGCTCCACGAGTTCGCCAAGAACGTGTTCGCCGTCTCGGCCGAGGACGGCGCCGGGCGGCCGCTCGCCATCGAGCGCGTGACGCCGTACGAGTGGGTGGTGTGGGGCCACGACGGAACGGTCCGCTTCCGCTACACGCTGTACTCGAACCGCGCCGACGGGACGTACGCCGGGGTCGACTCGACGCACGCGCACTACAACATGCCGTCGGCGTTCGCGTGGGCGCGCGGGCTCGACACGCGGCCGATCCGGGTCACCTTCCACCCGATCCACGGCTGGCGCGTTGCGACGCAGCTGGTGCCGACCGACGACCCGACGACGTTCACGGCGCCGGACCTGGCCTACTTCATGGACTCGCCGACGGAGCTGAGCGCGTTCGACCTGCACGAGTGGACGCAGGGCGGGCAGACCTACCGGATGGCCCTCCACCACCTCGGGACGGACGCCGAGGCCGACGCCTACGTCGCGATGGCGAAGGCCGTGATCGCGGAGGAGGCCGCGGTCTTCGGCGGCTACCCGCGCTTCGACTACGGCACGTACACGTTCCTGGCGGACTACCTGCCGTGGGTGGCCGGCGACGGCATGGAGCACCGGAACTCGACGATCCTGACGAGCACGGGCTCGCTGGCCGACCCCGGCCGCGTGCTGGGGACGCTGGCCCACGAGCACTTCCACGCCTGGAACATGGAGCGCCTGCGGGACGCCGCGCTGGAGCCGTTCGACTTCGAGAACGCCAACCTGTCCTCGAACCTGTGGTTCGGGGAGGGCTTCACGAGCTACTACGACGGGCTGGTGCGCGTCCGCTCGGGGGCGATGCCGCTGGAGCAGTACGCCTCCGAGATGACGGGCAACCTCAACTACGTGCTCCAGTCGCCGTCGCGGGCGTACCGCGGGCCGGCCGAGATGAGCCGGATGGCGACGTTCGTCGACGCGGCCTCGGCCATCGACGAGGTGGCGTACGGCAACACGTTCGTGTCGTACTACACCTGGGGCGAGCTGCTCGGCTTCGGGCTGGACCTCACGCTCCGCCAGCGGTTCGGCACGTCGCTCGACGCCTTCATGCGTGCGATGTGGGAGCAGTTCGGGAGCCACCAGCATGCGACGACGCCGGCCCGGCCCTACACGGCCGCCGACCTGGAGCGCGTGCTGGGCGAGGTCTCGGGGGACCCGGCCTGGGCGGCCGAGGTATTCGAGCAGGCCGTCGAGAACGGCGGCGTGCTCGACTACGGCCGCCTCGTGGCGCCCGCCGGCCTCGTCCTCCGCCGGACCTCGTTCCGCGCCAAGGCCCGCCAGGTCAG
>CAYPVZ010000281.1:0-4914 GCA_964414235.1 uncultured Rhodothermales bacterium
GTCTCGGGAGCCTGTCGCTGGCCGGCCCGCTCGCCGTCGCCGGAGAGCTCTCGGTCCAGGACCAGAACGCCCAACTGTCGACGCCGTCGACCGTCACCGTCGGCGGCCTGATGACGTGGCGCGGCGGCCGGATCACGGGCGGCGGGACCGTGACGGCGAACGGCGGGCTGGCGCTCACCGGCGCTGGCGCCTCGGCCAGCTACACGAAGGTGCTCGACGGAGCCCGCCTCGTCGTGCCCGCCGGCCAGACCGCCAGCGCCGCGGGTTGGTACCTCTACGGCGCCAACGGAGCCGACGTCGTCGTCGAGGCCGGCGCCTCCATGAGGGTCACCGAGGGCTACCGCGTCTTCTGGGTGGCGAATGGGAGCACCGCCCTCCCGACGCTCACCATCGACGGCACGCTCACGTTCGACGTCGACGGCGGCAGCGACCCCCAGGTCCAATGGGGCCTCGACGCCGCCGGGACCGTGGAGCAGGTGTCGGGGGCGCCGTTCGGTGGGACCGTCGACCTCGTCGGCGCGATCACCGACCGAGGTGGGACGTACCGGGCGGCGGCGGGCACGCTCAACCTCGCGACGCAGGGAGGCGACGCCACGTTCGGCCCTGGCTCGCGGATCGAGGGCGCCCAGGGGGCAGCGATCCGGTTCGGCGGAAGCGGCACGATGCGAGTCGAGGGTGCGCTCGATGCGGACAGCCTCGTCGTCAGCGCCCTCCAGAGCGGCAAGGCGACCGTGGTCCTTCCGTCGCTCGCCGACGTCCGGATCGGGTGGCTCGTCCAGAGCGTCCGGGGCGACAGCGAGGTTCAGGTCGAGGGCACGGCGCCGCTGGCGCTCGCCGGGCTCGCGCTCGGGCTCCGCGACGCCCTCACGCTCGCCGGGCCGTTGGACATCGCCGGCCCGCTCGATCTGGAAAACGCAGGAGCCGCCCTGACGCTCGGCGACGCGACGACGGTCGGTGGGCCGATGACGTGGCGCGGCGGCTCGGTCCTCGGCGACGGGGCCACGCTCACCGCCAGCGGCGGGCTGGCGCTCACGGGCGGCGCCGGCTCCAGCTCCTACGAGAAGGCGCTCACAGGCGTCCGGCTGGTCGTGCCGGACGGCCAGGCGGCGAGCCTGGCCGGGGCCTACTTCAGGGGGGGCACAGGCGCCGAGCTCGTTGTCGCCGCTGGCGCCGAGGCGACGGTCACCCAGGAGCATGCCGTGTTCACGTCGCTGGCACCGGCCAGCGCCGCGCCGCCGCGGCTGACGGTGGACGGCCTCCTCGTCGTCGACCTCGCGGGCGGCGCCACGAGGCGGCTCTCTCTCGACTGGGCACTCGGCGGGATCGGCGTGATCGATGTCGTGGGGGCCACTCTGGTTGGCTCCCGCATTCGCACCGCCTGTCTGTCGATGCCCGACGGGACGCTCCGGGCGACGGGCAACGTCGTCGTCGAGGGCTGCCTCCAGCTGGCGGGCGGCACCTTCGAGACGACCGCCGCCCGTGACGGAGACCAGGTCACGACCGGCTTCTTCGCCGTCCGAGACAGCGTGGCGCTCGACGGCACCGTCCGCGTGCTCTACGCCGCGGGCACCACGCCTCAAGCGAACGACAACCCGTCCCTGATCCAGGCTGGCCGCGGGATCACGGCCCTGCCTGATACGCTCGACGTGCCGGCCGTTGCGGCGACGGCGCTCGCCTCGGGGCTCGTGTACGACGACTTCGGCGATGGCTCGACCGTGGCGTCGCTCTTCGTCTTCGACCCGGACCCGCCCTCGACCAACCTCGATGTCACGACGCGCGTCATCGTTCCGGGAGTGTGGCGGACCGGCCGGAAGTTCCCCGTCAACGTCTCACTGCGGAGCGGTTACCCCGACGGCGTCCTCGTCACGACGCAGATCGACATCTACATCGAGGACGAGGACGGAAACCGATCCCGGCTCGACTCGCCGCGGCCGGTGTACCCGAACTGCCCTCGGTCCACCACCTCCGCAACGCCGAACTACGACGAGCTCCGCTGCCGGACGCAGATCTACGACCCGGACCTCCTCCCGCCGCCGCCGGACGGCGAAGACTACCCGCCGCTGGCGCCCCGGCCCACGCAGCCGTCGAACGTGCTCGGCGGCCCGACCGTCCGACTGAGCCCGGGGACCGCCGATGACGGATCGGGCGGCACCCTCCCGATCTCGCAGGGCCAGACGGGCGTCCCCGAAAACCAGCGGTCCTCGTGCGAAGCCGGACCGGGCCAGTCGATGGCGAGCGTGGCGCGGGTTTCCCCGGCGGCCTCGCAGGACCAGCAGTTCTCGTGCGCGCTCAACCTGGCCAGCCTCGCGCTCAACCTCGTCCCCGGCTACGACTGCTACAAGGCCGTCGTCGGCGCAGCCGCCGGGGCCGTCGACCCGAACTTCGACCCGTACGCCTATGCCGTCTCGACGTCGATCGGCGCGCTGTCCTGCGCCATCGACATCATCCCGGCGACGAAGGTGATCAGCGTGGTCAAGAACGTGAACAACATCGTCGGGGCCGGGACGGGGATCGACAGCGCCTACAGCGCCTGCCTGGGGCAGGCCGGCTCCGGCATGCCGGTGAGCCCGGGGTCCGGCTCCAGCGCGAACACGCGGTGCTTCGGGTCTCGCGACCCGAACGAGAAGCTGGGACCGGGCACCGACGCGACGACCCTCGACGCGACGCACTGGGTGGCGGCCGATTCCGTCGCCGTGCCCCAGCTGTTCACGGTCTTCTTCGAGAACGTCGCCACGGCGACAGCGGCCGCCCGCGACATCGTCGTGACGGACACGCTCGACACGACGGTCTTCGACCCCGCCTCGTTCGCGTTCGCTTATGCCGGCGTCGCCGACCAGGCCGCGATGCTCCCGGGCGGCTTCGCCGGGACCGACACGCTCCACACGGCGACGTTCGACCTGGACCTCCGCCCGCGCCTCGACCTCATCGCCCACGTCGACGCCACGTTCGACCCGGTGACAGGGGTGATCCGGTGGGACCTCTCGACGGTGGACCCCGCGACGGGCGAGGAGCCGGCCGACATCCTAGCCGGATTCCTGGTGCCCAACGACGACTCTGGCAAGGGGGAGGGCAACCTCGGCTACCGCGTGCGCCTCCGCCCGGGGCTGGCGACGGCCGCCGCCGCCAGCGACGCGGCGCGGATCGTGTTCGACGCCAACGACCCGATCGACACGAACGTCTGGACGGTCGCCGCCGACGCGGAGGCGCCGCAAAGCGCCGTCGAGCCGTTCGCCTCGGCCGAGTCCGACACCGAGACGTTCGAGGTCCGGTGGTCGGGCGACGATGCCGCCAGCGGCACGGCGGGCAGCGGAGTCGCTTCGTACGACGTCTACGTCTCGGTCAACGGCGACACGCCGGCGCTCTGGCTGGAGGCCACGACGGAGACGAGCGCGATGTACGAGGGAAGCCAGAGCTCGACCTACGGCTTCTTCTCGGTGGCGCGTGACCGGGTCGGCTACGTCGAGGCCGCGCCCGAGGCGGCCGACGCGACGGTGACCGTCCGGGCCGGCATCGCGACGGAGGATATTCCGGCCGTGTTCGCGGTCGGCGGCGTGTGGCCAAACCCGTCGGCCGGGGTGGCCGCGGTGGCACTCGATCTGCCGTCGGCGGCCGAGGTGACAGTCGAGGTCTACGACGCACTCGGCCGGCGCGTCGAGCGGCGCACGCTCGAGCTCAGCGCGGCGCGACACCGGCTTCCCCTGACACCGACCGTGCTGGCGGCGGGTGCCTACGTCGTTCGGATCACGGCCGATGATGGACGGACGATCACGGGCGGGCATGTCCGGTTCACCGTCGTTCGCTAGCAACCCGCGGTGGGGGGCGGGCGTCTCTTCGGCCCGTCCCTCACGATTTTCGATGCCTCGACTCGCACTCACCGCGCTGGCGATCCTCGTCGCCAGCGGATGCGCCACGGTCAGGTCCACCCCGCCCGGCACGACGGAGACGCGCGACTCCGCCCGCCTCGCCCTCGTCGGCCGGTGGAACATGGAGCGCATTCTCGACGACGGCACCGACGTCTCGGCCGAGGCCAACCCGGCTGGCGACCGCTACATCACGCTCCACGCCGATGGCACCTTCGAGAGCGGCGGCCAGCCCTACGGCCGCAACACAGGCCGCTGGACCTATGACGCCGGAGCACGCCGCCTCGGCCTCGACAGTGACCTCGGGCCGGACGACGACAGCGTCTGGACGGTCACGCTCCAGGACGACCTGATGATCTGGAACGGCGTCGGCTCGGCCTACGCCCGGCGCTTCCGCATCGTGGCACGGCGGGCGGGCTGACGGACTGGCGGCGCGCGTCGCCAGCGGCGCGCGGCCCGGAGCCGACCCGAGCCGGGGTAGCTTTCAGCATGCCTGCGCTCGCCCACGTCGTCCCTCTGACGTCCGTCGCCGGCGTCTACACGTACCGCGTGCCGGACGAGATGGCGGCCGAGGCCGTTCCGGGCGCCCGCGTGCTCGTTCCGTTCGGGCGGCGCCAGATCACCGGCGTCGTCGCCGAGCGCGTCGAGGGCGCCGATGACGGGCTCAAGCCGCTCCACGATGTGCTCGACGCGCGGCCGGCACTCACACCGGAGCTGCTCGCGCTCACGCGGTGGGTCGCGGCCTACTACCTCTGCGCGTGGGGCGAGGCCATCAAGGCGGCGCTGCCCTCGGGCACCGAGGTCGAAAGCCGACGCGTGGCGCACGCGCTCGCACCGCCGGACGCGTGGGACGAGAAGCGAGGCCGCGCCATCCTCCGCGCGCTCGCCGAGCGGAACGGCGCCGGCCTCCCCGTCGCCGCGCTGGCGGAGGTTCTGAGCCGGAAGACGGTCCCGCAGAACCTGCTCCGGCGGATGGAGGCGGCCGGCGTGCTCCGCGTGGAGGACGAGGTCCAGGACGCGAGCGTGACGGCAAAGACGGCCCGGCATCTGCGGC
>CAYPVZ010000282.1:0-4913 GCA_964414235.1 uncultured Rhodothermales bacterium
ATCGCCATCCTGAGCGACATCCTGGGCACCGAGGACCACCTCGGCGACATGGACTTCAAGCTCTGCGGCACGGCCGACGGCATCACGGCCTGCCAGATGGACATCAAGATCGATGGCCTCTCGATGGACACCATGCGCCAGGCGCTGGAGCAGGCCCGCGACGGCCGCCAGCACATCCTGGGCAAGATGGCCGAGACCATCTCGGAGCCCCGCGAGGACATCTCGCCGAACGCCCCGCGCCTCATCCAGGTCGTCATCGACCAGGACTTCATCGGCGCCATCATCGGGCCCGGCGGCAAGATCATCAAGGGCATCCAGGCCGACACCGGCGCGCAGATCGACATCGACGAGCGCGACGGCAAGGGCTACGTGACGGTCGCCGCCCCGAACATGGACGCGGCCTACGCCGCCGTGGACATCATCCGCGGCATCGTGACGCAGCCGGAGGTCGGGGAGAACTACACCGGCACGGTCAAGAACCTGCTCCCGTTCGGCGCGATCCTCGAGATCATGCCGGGCAAGGAGGCGATGCTCCACGTCTCGGAGATGGCCCACGGCTACGTCAACGACCCGGCCGATGAGGTCGAGGTCGGCGACAAGCTGGAGGTCCAGCTCATCGAGATCCGCGACGGCGGCAAGCTCCGCGTGAGCCGCAAGCCGTTCCTCCCCGAGCCGACGGAGGAGGAGAAGGCCGAGATGGCCAAGCGCCGCGAGGAGCGGGGCAGCCGCGATGGCGGCGGACGCGGTGGTGACCGTGGCCGTGGCCGCGGTCGGCGCCGCGACTAAGCGCTGACGGCTGGCGGCGCGCATCGCCAGTCGCCCGCATCGAACGAAACGCCCGCTCCGGTCTCAGCCGGGGCGGGCGTTTTTTGATTCGGGGGTTGCCCATCGGAAGGCTCGGGGCCAGATTGCCGGCCCCCCATCGCAGTCCCATGTGGAAGGAGTTCAAGGAGTTCGCCGTCAAGGGTAACGTCGTCGACATGGCCGTCGGCATCATCATCGGCGCGGCGTTCAGCACCATCGTCAAGACGCTCGTGGACGGGCTCCTGACGCCAGTCATCGGCCTGCTCGTCGGCGGGGTCGACTTCACGAACGTGTTCACCGTCCTCCGTCAGGGGACGCCCGGCGGGCCCTACGACACGCTGGCGTCGGCGCAGGAGGCCGGCGCAGTCGTGCTCCAGTGGGGTGTCTTCCTCAACACGGTGATCTCGTTCCTCATCGTCGCCTTCGCCGTGTTCCTCTTCGTCAAGTGGATCAACGGGCTCAAGAAGGAGGCGGAGCAGGAGGTCACCGAGACGCCGGCCGAGCCGACCCTGACGGCCGATCAGCAGCTTCTGACTGAGATCCGCGACCTCCTGAAGGAGAGGGCCGCGTAGTCGAGCCGGCTGGCGTTAGCGGGCGACCGTGAGCCGCGTCGTCACCGACCGGCTCCCGGCATCGAGGCGGACGAGGTAGACGCCGCTCGGCAGGCCGGCCACGTCGAGCCCGACGCGGTGGGCGCCGGCCGCGTGGAGGCCGTCCGCCAGCGTCGCGAGGCGCCGGCCGCGCACGTCGAACAGGTCGAGGCGGACGGCCACAGGCTCCGCCAGCGCGAAGCGGACCTCGGTGCGCACAGCGGCCGGATTCGGTGCGGGCGGGTCGAGGCGGACCGCTTCAGCCGTCGGCGCTGCGCTGCTGGCGGTGCCGAATGGCGTGACGACGGGGAGCGTATCGAACGTGCCGCCGAGGATCTGGGCGGTGAGTGTCGCGTCGAGGCCGAGCCAGTGCTCGATGACCGTCGCGTAGACCTGCCGGAAGTCGACGTCGTGGCTCGGGTTGCCGTCGGCGTTGAGGGCCGCGAGGTCGGGCGCGGCGCCTGCGAGGCCGCCCACCGCAGCGGGGCCGGCGACGAAGAGCGGCGCGGCCGTCCCGTGGTCGGTCCCCTTGGAGCCGTTCTCCTCGACGCGGCGGCCAAACTCGGAGAAGGTGACGGCGAGCGTGCGGTCGTCGTCGCCCGAGGCCTGGAGGTCGCGGAAGAAGGCGTCGAGCGCGCCCGCCAGCGTGCCGAGCAACTCGGCGTGGCGGCCGGCCTGGTCGGCGTGCGTGTCGAAGCTGCCGAGCGAGACGAGGAAGATGCGGCTGTCGAGGCGGCCCTTGATGAGCTGGGCGACGGCGGCCAGCTCGCGTCCGAAGGTGGTGGCGGGGTAGGTGACCTCGTTGCGGGCGGCCTGCGTGGCCGTGTAGATGGCCTCACGGTAGCGGAAGGCGTCGTTCGCGATCCGCCGGGCGAAGGCGAGCTCTTGTCCGGCCGGCGTGTCCGGGAGGCCCTCGGTCGGGTATGCCTCGCCGCCGGCCGCCAGCCGGAGGAAGGTGTCGACGTCGCGGATCGACATGCCGTAGCCGGTCCCGTCGCCCTCGAAGAGGAGCGGCGCCGTCGTGCCGATCTGGACCGCTGGCGGTGCGGCCGGGGGCGCCGCGTCGAAGTCCGGGAAGGCCGGGGCGAGCGTGCGACCGGCCCAGCCGGTCGTCCAGACTTCGTCGACCGGCGAGCCGGAGAGCCAGATGTCGGTCCCGCGGAAGTGGGAGAGGTCCTGCTCCGGGTAGCCTACGTTGCGGACGATGGCTAGGTCGCCTTGGTCCCACAGCCCGCGCAGCGGCGTCAGGGCCGAGTGCAGGCCGACGTCGCCGTCGAGGTCGAGCACGTCGGCCGCGCCGAGGCGGAGCGTGGGGCGCGCGTTCGCGTAGAGGTCGTTGCGGTACGGGACGACCGTGTTGAGCCCGTCGTTGCCGCCCTGGAGCTGGATGAGGACGAGGACGCGGTCCGTCTCGACGTGCCCGAGCGCCGCGACGAGCGACGTCGGGGCCATCGCCCGAGCTGGCGCGCCGCCGACGAGGACGGCCCCGCCGACCGCCGCCAGCCCGGAGCGGACGAGGAAGTCGCGGCGCGTCCACGCGGCGTGGTCGTGGGCGTGCGCGGCGCCGTGGGCGAGGGCGATGGCCCGGCTGGGATCGGGATGGTGGCACATCGCTCAGGCGAGCTGGAACTCGGGGAGGCGGAGGAGGTGGTCGACGAGGCGGCGAATCCGGGCCTCGGCGCCGTCGACCTGCGGGTTCCACTCGTAGGCGGGGATGCCGTTGAGGAGGAGGTCCTCAAGGCCGTCCCGGGCCGCGCCCGTGAGCGGGACGCCGAGGAAAGCATCCGCGAGGTCGCCGGCGAGCGCGGCGGCGCTCCATGGGTTCGGCATGGCCGCTGCGAGGTCGCGGTAGCGGACGTCCCACCAGATGGCCCACGAAGCGTACTGCCAGCGCGTGGTCAGGCGGCTCGTGTCGAGCCAGTCGCGCCCGCCGGGCCATCCGGCGACCGTCGGCGGTTCGAGGAGCGACTGCCCGACCTCGGCCATCGCCCAGAAAACGGTATTGGCGCGGTCGTCGCCGTTCGGGCTGGTCCGGGCGCCGATCTCCCGGTAGAGGCCGGCGTGGTGCTCCAGCGGGCTCCGGACGCGCGCGCCGAGCGCGGCGGCGTCGAAGAAGTGCGCGCTCGCCAGGAGCGTCCGGACGGCCGGTTCGAGGGCGAAGTCGTTGGCCAGCAGGAGGGCCGCGAGGTCCGCCACGACGCCCTCGTGGGGCACGTCGTAGACGAACTCGCGGTACAGCTTGGTCGCGACGCGGTGGGCGATCTGCGGCGCCCGCTCCTCGAAGACGATCCGCACGACGTCGTCGTAGCCCCACCGGCCGCGCTGGCCGAAGATGGCCTTGGTGCCGTCGTCGTGCCAGTCGGGGACGAAGACGGCGCCGAGCGGCGTGCTCGTCTGGCCATAGTAGTCGACGCCGTAGCCAGTGAGCGCGCGCGCGATGAACGTGATGTCCTGCTGGGTGTAGGTGGCCGAGCCATCGGGCCCGGTGATCCCCATCGTGAACAGCTCCAGCAGCTCGCGCGCGTAGTTCTCGTTCGGCGCCCCGACGCGGTTGTCGGCGCCGTTGAGGTAGAGGAGCATCGCCGGGTCCAGCCCGATGGCGTGGACGAACTGGCGGAAGTCGCCGAAGGCGTGGGTCTGGAGCGTCCGCCAGTAGCGCGCGGCCCACGGGGCCAGGCCGTAGCCCTCCTGGTGCGTCACGAAGTGGTTGTGCCACAGCATCGCCATCCGCTGCGCGAACGACCGTGCGGCCTCCTCGAGCGGCGGCGGGGCGTCGCGGGCGAGGAACTGGCGGAGGATCTCCATCCGCCACCCGTGCATCCGGGGCCAGTTGGCGTCCCAGTAGGCGCGCTGGACGGCCTCGGGCGCCGACCAGTGCGGCGGCGCGTCCAGGTACCACGACGGCTCGGGGTCCGGGCCGCGCGCGACGGCGCCGCCCACGATGGCGTCGACGGCCTCGGCAGGGGAGAGGGCGAGGACGGCCGCGACGCCGGTCGTCGGGGCCGCGACGCCGGTTCGCCGCAGGAGGTGGCGCGCGCGGCGCTTGTCCCACGGCGCGTCGGCGCTCGGGACGTAGGGCTCCAGGCCGGTGTCGATGGCGAGGGCCGCGCGACTGGCGGACCGTGCCGCCGGCGTGGGGTCGGCGGGGGGGCGCGCCGCGCGGTAGCGGAAGTCGACGGGCCCGCCGTCGACGAACACGCCGGGCAGGACCTCGAACGGCTCGGTGCGGGGCGCGGCGGCGCGGCGGAGAAAGCGGCGGCGGTCCATGCGGGCGGGGGCGTCCGGGTCGACATCGGCGCGTCGACCGGTCCCCTACATTACCCACGCATTCGGTCCGTGCGCCGGGCCCGCGCCTGAGGGTTGGCTGAGGGCTTGAGTCTGGGCGGGCTTACCCGATCCGGTCGAACCCGCAGCGCTCGGCGAGGACCGGCGGGAGGACGACCGACCCGTCGGCCTGCTGGCCGTTCTCCAGCAGCGCGGCCACGATGCGCGGGAGCGCCAGCCCGGAGCCGTTGAGCG
>CAYPVZ010000283.1:0-4909 GCA_964414235.1 uncultured Rhodothermales bacterium
ATCTCGAAGGCCTTGTCGCGGGCCGCGATCTGGGCCTGCACCTTGGCCGCCATCGGCAGGAAAACCAGGTTGGCCAGCAGCGCGCCCCAGAACGTCGTGATCATGGCGACGGCCATGGCCGGCCCGATGGCGGCCGGGTCGTTCAGGTTCTGGAGCATCTGGATGAGCCCGATGAGCGTGCCCACCATGCCGAAGGCCGGCGCGTACATCCCGCCCTTGTTGAAGACCTTGACGAGCAGGCCCGGCCCGGCGATGGCCTCGGCGGCCTCGGTGCGGAGCGCGGCCGCCGCCTTCTCGGCCGGCACGCCGTCCACCGCCATCTCGATGGCCGAGCGGAGGACGGGCTCCTCGATCTCCGCCAGCCGGCCGTCGAGCGCGAGCGGGCCGTCGCGGCGGGCCGTCCGCGCGAGGTCGGTCAGCTGGTCCGCCAGCGCCACGTAGTCCGGCGCCTGGAACCCGAAGAATGCCTTCGTCTCCGGCACGGCGCTCTTCATCTCGTCGAACGTGAACGTGACGAGCAGGCCGGTCACCGTCCCGCCGATCACGATGACCAGCGACATCGGGTCGAAGAACGTGACCCAGCCGTCGCCCATCAGGATGGTGCCGAAGATGAGGACGAAGCCGGCCACGAGGCCGATGGGCGTGGACTTTTCCATGGACGGGGGAGCTTGGCGCTCTTATCGAAGGGCGCGGGCGGCCATGAACCCCCTTTTTTTCGGTCGGCGCCGACGGAACGGGGCCGTGCCGCGTCCGCCGGCTGATTGACCAAACGGCCCGTCGCCCGAGCCGCCGCCCCACTGGCGGCGCTCGCCGACCGACACCGCCAGCGGGGCGGACGCACGGCGGCCCCGAGACCGCGAGGGTCCCGGGGCCGCCGGCGAATCCCTGTCGTCTCCCGTTAGCGCTTGAGCTGGACCGTCTCCTGGAGCAGTTCGTCCGAGGTCGTGATGACGCGGGCGCTGGCCTGGTAACTGCGCTGCGCGACGATCATGTCGGTGAACTCCTCGGCCAGGTCGACGTTGCTCGACTCCAGCGCGCCCGACACGATGCCGGCCGGGATCTCGGAGCCGGCGCGTCCGATCCGGACGTCGCCCGAGGCCGCCGTCGACGCGTAGAACCCGTCGCCGACCTGGTCGAGCCCGTCGGGGTTGGCCACCATCCCGAGCGCGATCTGGGCGACCGGGCGGCGGACGCCGTTCGAGAACGAGAGGATGAGCTGGCCGGTCTGGTCGAACCCGTAGTCGACGAGGTCGCCCACCGGCGAGCCGTTCTGGGAGGCCACCGACGCCGTCGTCGAGCCGCCGTACTGGGTCAGCCCCGAAAGGTCGACGTCGAGCGCGAGCGCGCTCCCGTCGGGGTAGGCTCCCTCGACGGCGAAGGCACCGCCGCCGACCAGCTTGCCGGCCTCGTCGAACGTCAGCTCGTCGCCGGACACCGCCAGCTCGGTCGTCGTCCCGTCCTCGTTGGTCAGCGTGGCGCCGATCAGCGACCACGTGCCGTCGGCCGTCTTGGCCACCTCAAAGACGGCCGTGTGCGCCGTTCCCGTCCCGTCGTAGACGACCGACGAGAGCGTCACCGGGTCGTCGGTGCCGACGGCGCGCTCGGAGGAGAGGTTGCCCGTGACCGAGAGGGCCGTCGTCCGGACCGGCGCCGCCGTCATCCCGGGGTCGATGCGGACGTCGGTGAGCGCGCCCGTGGCGATGGTCCCGGTGGGGCCGGCCTGCCAGCCCTGGACGCGGAGGCCGCCCGTCGTCACGAGGTAGCCGTCGGCGTCGAACGAGCAGGCCCCGTTGCGGGTGAGCACGTTGCCCTGGGCGCTGGAGGCGACGAGGAAGCCGTCACCGGCGATGGCGAGGTCGGTCGGGAGGTTCGTGTACTCGAGGGGGCCCTGGCTCCAGACCTGGTCCACGGCGCCGACGGCGACGCCGTTGCCGACGTTCGAGACGCTGGCCTGGTTGGCGCCGACGAGGCGCCCGCCCGTGGCGATGCGTTGGGCGAGGGCGTCCTGGAAGAGAACGCGGGAGCGCTTGAAGCCGGCCGTGTTGACGCCGGCGATGTTGTTGCCCGTGACGTCGAGGCGGAGCTGGCTGCTGCGGAGGCCGGTGATGCCGGTGCGAAGAGAGCGGATCATGAGGGTGGGGGTTGGAGCCGCAGCGTCGGTCGGTCGGCCGCGGCGCCGGCCTCCCTGTGCGCGCGAGCGCGTCGGGTCCGGCCGGATGGAAGGAAACGGGGTTAGAGAAAGAGCGCGCTGTCGATCTGGGTGACGGCGCGGTCGCGCATCTCGTCCGGCACGAGGGCCGTGATGACGGTGCGGTTCGGGACGTTGACGACGAAGGCGGCGTCGGTCCCGAAGAGGACGGCGTCGCGCGAGCCCTTGGCGTCGAGCGTGTCGAGCGCCTCGGCGATCCGCTGGCGGACCGGGTCGGAGAGCTCGATGGACCGCTCGCTGAGCCGCTGGGCGGCGTGGGCAGAGACGGTGACCCGCGGCGGCGACTGGGCCTGCGCCAGGAGGTCGGCGAAGGCGGGGCCACGCGGGACCGGCGGGGCGTCGGCGGCGCCTCCCGGGAACGGCGGGGCGGCGACACGGCCGGCGATCTGGTGGACGGTCATGGCATAGGCGGTAAGGATGGGGAACGGGAAACGCTCCGGCTCACAGGAGGGCGCACGGAGAGGAGGGACTCGAAGGGCACCGGTCGGCCGCCGATCCACAGGAAGACGCCGTCGCCTTCGACCGTCAGCCGGTCGACGGTGCCGGTGGTGACGGCCGTGGCCGAAACGGGCTTTCCATCCGACCCGACGGCCGCGACCTCGACGGAGTAGGCGCCGGCCGGCGCGGGCGACCCATCGTCGAGCGCGCCGTCCCAGTCGAGGACGTGGTCGCCCTCATCCTGACCGCCCGTTCGGAGCGTCCGGACCACCTCGCCGTCGGCATCGCGAATGGTGACGGTGACCTCGCGGGCGTCGCCGCCGAGGCGCACGTGGAGGGGCGCCGTCCCCTCGCCACTCCAGTCGACCGCGCCGCTGCCGACCTCGACCGTCTGGCCGATGAGGCCGGTCGCGGCCTGGAGGTTGATCCGGCCCGAGAGCTGGCTGGCCAACTCGGCCTGTCCGGACTGGAGCCCGTCGAGCGCGCCCGCCAGCGCGGCGAGCTGCTCGGTCTGCCCCTGCATCGAGGCGCTGATGTTGGTGAGCTGCTCGACCTGGGAGAACTGAGCCAGCTGGGCGGCGAACTCGTGACCGTCCTGCGGGCTCGTCGGGTCCTGGTTGCGGAGCTGGGCGACGAGGAGTTGGAGGAACTCGTCGCGGCCGAGGGCCGAACCGCCGGTGGCCCCCGAGAGGGCGTTCGCCGACGAACTGGCGGACGACGTGGGAGGAATTGTCATCGAGGGAGGGAGCTAGCCGATCCACTCGCGCCGCCCAGAGGCGAACGAGCGCGGGGCGGGACGGTCGGAGGACGAGGGTCCACCGGCCGACGCGGAGGACGGAGAGGGGGAGCCGCCACGGTCCGCACCGGCATGGCCGGCGTCGGTGCCGGCGTGCTCGGCTCCGGCGTCGCCCAGGGCGAGGTGGACAGGCTCGGAGAAATGGGCTTCGAGGACGTCGCGGAGGCGAGCGGCATGAGCGCCAGCGAGCGCGTGGAGGTCGGGGTCGCTGAACTGGAGCCGGACGGTCACACCGTCGGCCTCGCGCTCGGCCTGGAACCGAACCGTGCCGTCGGCACCCAGCGCGACCTGGACGGCGCGCGCACCGGCCGCCACCGCCGCTCCGATCCACGCGGGCACCGCCAGTCGGGCGGGCAGCGCGGGGGGAGCGGAGACCGGCCGTGCGCCGCTGGACGTGGTCGGCGTGGGAAGACCCGCGATCCCCTCTGGCGCGGCGTCGAGCGTCGGGTCAGGAGCGTCACCATCCGCGTCGATCTCGGCAGCAAGTGCGGCGGCCTGGGCGACGTCGGGCGACGTCGACGCCGTTTCTGCGGGGACGGCGAAGGGACCAGCCGGGGCTTCGGATGGGGCCGACCGTCGATCCGCGGCATCGCCCGGGACCTCGGGCTGATGCTCGGGGGCGGACGAGGGATACGGTCCCGGCACCTCGCGGACGGCGGCGGCCACCGGTGACTGGCGGTGCTCGAAAGCAGTCCGTTCCGGGTCGCCCGGGTTCTCCGCCGCCCCCGTCTTCGTGTGCGACGGGGCGGTCGGTTTCGAACCGGCGCCCTCTGTCGCCTCGTCTTCGAGGACGGTCGCCGCCACGGTGGAGACGGCGGCCATCTCAGCCGCTGTCGAACCCTCGGGCTCTCCTTCCGGGCCGGCGACTGGATCGACGGCTTCCGCCAGGATGTCCGGTCGCGGGAGTGCGTCCGCTGGAGTCGGTGCATGCTCCGGGCGAGGAGACTCCTCCGGCATCGTCTGCGATGGGGCTCCACTCGACGATCCGCCGAGCGTCGCGTCGCCTGTCTTTGTCAGCGCCGGGCCGCCCTCCGTTTCGGGAAGCACGGTCACAGCCGCCAGGGCCAGCGTTCCCCCAGCGACCGATGCGGCCGTCGCGTCGGCATCAGGCGTTTCGTCGTCCGAGGCGGCCGAAGCGTCCGACGACAACGCGTCCGAGTCGGTCGCCGTCGGGCGCGTCGTCCGAGCGACTTCGGCCCCGAGGGCATCCGCGAAATCGGCATCCGACGCGGGCGCCTTCGGGATGTCGCGTGCGATCGTGTCGAACTGTGCGACCAGGGTGTCGAGGAGCGGCATCATGAGGCGGCGGCCGTGCTGTCGCGGAGCGGCGCTGTAGAGAGCGAGCCGCCGCCGGGTAGCTGGTGGCGCACGAAGGCAGCGGCCTGGGCTGGCGTCAGCGCGTCGAGCAGGCGGCTCCGGTTGCGCGGCGACGCGGCCTCGTAGAGCCGGACGAACGAGTGCCCATC
>CAYPVZ010000284.1:0-4882 GCA_964414235.1 uncultured Rhodothermales bacterium
CGTCACAAACGAATGGGGTCAAGATCACCCGGGGACCGTGGCCGCCGCCACGCTGGCGACGCGTGTCGACAGCGCCCGAGCGGCGGGCCAGCGCTGAAGGCTAGCGGCCTGTCGGGCGGACGACAGAGCGCTGGTCGATCCGGATCGAAGCGAGCTGCCACGCCTCGCCCTCCATCCGGTGCACGACGCGGACGTTGAGCGACTGGCCGCCGGCCTGGGCGAAGTAGCGCCCCGTCGCCGACTGGCCATCGTCGCTGGAGGCCGGCTCGCCGAAGACGACGCGGTCGGGCGGGTAGCGCCGGAAGAAGTCGCGGAGCACGTGCGTAGCCTGGGCCCGCCGGAACATGCCCCCCTGACCAAACAGGACAATCTCGACCCGGTCCCCCGCATCGACGAGGACGGCGTCCGCGTCGGCGTGCTCTAGGCCAGCGGCGACGCGGGCGAGCGCATCGTCCTGAGACGACACGTCGGCGCCAAGGGCGACGGCGAGCGTGAGCAGAGCGAGGGTCCGAGCAGCCAGCGTGGCGACGCGCATGGGAAGGAGTGGGGGACGTCCCGCCGTCCCGCACTCAAAAGCTAGACCGTTCTCAGGGTTGTCCGCAACGGGCGTTCCAGCCCCATAGGAGCGAATGTGGCCTGTCGTCGTGTCCGGTCAACCCGTCCGCGGGAGTGGTCACAGTCGCTCACGCGAGCGCGACGACGGTCACCCCGTCGCCGCCCTGGTTGAGCGGCGCGGCCTCGAACGAGGCCACGTCCGGCCGCGCCGCCAGCTCGTGGTGAATGGCCTGCCGGAGCGCGCCGGTCCCCTTGCCGTGGAGGATCTCGACCGACGGCAGCCCGCCGAGTACCGCGTCGTCCACGAACCGCTGGACCTCGACGAGCGCCTCGTCGACGCGGGCGCCCCGGAGATCGATCCGCAGCCGGGCCGCCTCCAGCGCACTCGACTCGCCCACCCGCGCCCGTCGGGGCGGCGGCACCGCGCGGCCAGCCGGCTTCATCGGCCCGCCCACCTTCGTCAGCCGCTTGGTCTTGACGCGGCTCGTGAGCGCGCCCAGCGCGAGGACGGCCTCGCTTCCGTCCACCTCCAGCACCTCGCCGACCGGCCCGTCCGCATCGAGGCGGACGTGGTCGCCGACAGAGATCGGGCCGCTGGCGGCCGGTGCCGACGACGGGCTCTGACGGCTCGTCTGGCGCCGTTGAACCTTTTGCGACCGGCGACGGACCTGTGCGCGGGCCGCGTCCAGCTTCTCGCGCGCCTCCTTCGTGGCTTCCCGCTCCGCCTCGGCCTCGCGGATCTCGCGCACCGTGTTCTCGACCGCCGCATTCGCCTCGGCGAGGATCTTCTCGGCCTCGGCAAGCGCCTGCGCGCGGCGATGGTCGGCGTCGGCGCGGAGACGGTCGAGGCGTTGCTGATAGTCCTTCTGCGTGCGCTCGGCCTCCGCCAGTCGGGCCTCGGCCTCGTGCTGGCGGCGCGCGGCTTCCGTCGTCCGCGCCTCGAACTCGGCGATGAGGTCTTCGAGCCGGCTCTTCCCCTCGCCCACCAGCCGGCGCGCGTCTTTGACGACGGGCCGGTCGAGGCCGACGCGGTCGGCGATCTCGAAGGCGTACGACGACCCGGGGATGCCGGCGCGAAACCGGTAGGTCGGGCGGAGCCCGGCGCGGTCGAACTCCATCGAGCCGTTCTCGACGCCTGGCGTGTCGTGCGCGAACGCCTTCAGCGCGCCGATGTGGGTCGTGACGACCGTGAGCGTCCGCCGCTTCGTGAGCCGGCTCAAGACCGCCTCCGCCAGCGCGCCGCCCTCGGCTGGGTCGGTCCCGGTGCCCGCCTCGTCGATGAGGCACAGCGACCTGTCGTCCGCCGCCTCCAGCATCTTCTGAACGTTCGTCAAGTGCGACGTGAACGTCGAGAGGTCGTCCTGGATCGACTGCTGGTCGCCGAGGTCGACGAACAGCGCGGTGAACAGCGGGATCCGCGTGCCGGGGTCGGCCGGGACGGGCAGGCCGTGCGCGGCCATCAGCGACAGGAGCCCAACGGTCTTCATGGCGACCGACTTTCCGCCCGCGTTCGGCCCGGTGATGACGAGCGTGACGGCATCGTCGCCGAGGACGAGGTCGAGCGGGACGACGGCCTCGGGCACATTCGTCGGCCGCTCGGCCATCGGCTGGCGGTTCGCGTCGGCGACGCGGAGCTGGAGCACCGGGTGCCGCGCGCGGACGAGCCGGAGCGATCCGCCCTCCCCCACCTCGGGCACAAGCGCGTTCAGATCAGCCGCCAGCCGGCCGGCGGCGGCGAGCGCGTCGAGGTGGCCGACGGCGTCGAGCGTCCGTTCGACGTCGCGCCGGTGGTGGCGGACGTGGCCCGTCACAAGCTGCAGGATCCGCTGGATCTCGCGGCCCCGCGACAGCTCGATCTCCCGGATCTCGTTGTTCAGGTCGAGGACCGTCGCCGGCTCGATATAGACCGTCTGGCCGGTCGACGACACGTCGTGGACGAAGCCCTGGACCTTGCGTCGCGCCTCGGCGCGGACCGGGATCACGGCGCGGCCGCCGCGGATCGTCGGTTGCTCCTCGGTCGCGTAGCCCTTGGATACAGCATCGCGAAGCGCGGCGAGAACGGTCGAGCGGAGACGCCCCTGCCGGTCGGCCAGCTCGCGGCTGAGGCGCAGAAGCTCCGGGCTCGCGTCGTCGCGGACGCGCCCATCGTCGCCGATGGTGTTCGAAATGCGGTCTTCGAGCGTCTTCAGGACGACGATCCTGGACGCCACGTCCCACAGCGCCGGGGCCGCGTCGCGGTGCTTGTGGAGGTGGTCATGCAGCTCGCGACCGGCCCGGATCGCACGTGCGAGGGCCATCAGGTTGTCGCCGTCGAGCGCGGCGTCCTTCGGCTGGGCGCGCTTGAGGACGCCCTCCAGCCGGTCGATCTCGCGGACCGGCGGCGCGGCGCCGGAGCGGACGAGGTCGGCCATCTGGCCGGCGCGCGCGAGGCGACCGCGGACGAGGTCGGCGTCGGCAGAGGGCACCAGCGCGTCGAGGCGGTCGCGGCCGTAGGGGGTCCGCGCGAGCGCCACGAGGCGCTGGCGGACCGTGTCGAAGCCGAGGCGGCGGTCGGCGTCGGGGGGAACGAGATGGACGTCAGGCATCGACATAAGAACGCGCCGAGCGGGAGCGAATGTCCTCGCCCGGCGCGAAGTCGGTTTCAAGCGGGCGGCGGGCGGCGCCCGCGCTACGCCTCCGGCCCGACCGTCGCGTGGTCGCCGATGTTGAGCGTGCCCGCGAAGCCGCGCACGTCGGCGCTCTGACCGACGAGCGAGCCGTCGAGCGCCGAGCCCTCGATGCGCGCGTCCTCGAACACGATCGTGTTGCGCACGGCCGACTCGACGATCTCGGCGCCCCCGTGGATCGCCGCGTACGGCCCTACCACCGAGTCGCGCACGACGGCGCCCTCGCCGATGAAGACGGGCTCGATGATCTGGCTGTTCTCGACGGTCCCCTCCTTCCGGTTCTCGCCGTCCTTGTCGAGGACCAGCCGCGTCGTGTCCTTGAGCGCCGGGATCGTGCCGCAGTCGAGCCACTCGGTGACCTTCGCCGTCTTGAAGACCGCGCCGTCCTTGAGCATCCGGTCGAGCGCGTCGGTGAGCTGGTACTCGTCGCCTTTGCCCGTCACCTTGTTGTCCATCAGGTACCGGATCTCCTTCGCCAGCAGGGCGCCGTCCCTGACGTAGTAGATCCCGACGATGGCCTCGTTCGAGATCGGCGTGTCCGGCTTCTCGACGAAGTCCGTGATCCGCTGCGCGTCGTCCTTGACGACGACGCCGAACCGGCTGGGGTCGTCGACCTCCATGACCCAGATGACGGCGTCGGCATTGAGGTCGGGCGCCTCATCCATGACGAAGAGCGTATCGGCGAAGACGAGGAGGCACTCGCCGTCGAGCTTCTCGCCCGCCTGGGCGACGGCGTGGGCGGTGCCGAGCGCGCGGTCCTGGACGGCGAACGAAGCCGCGATGCCGAACCGGTCGCAGATGGCCGTGAGTTGCTGGCGGACGTCGTCGCCGAAGTCGGGCCCGAGGATGAAGACGGCCTCGTCGAACTGCCCGATGGCCTGCGCGAACGTCTCGACGATCCGCTCGACCATCGTCCGGCCGACGACCGGCAGCAGCGGCTTGGGCGTGACGTGGGTGTGTGGGCGGAGGCGGGTGCCACGGCCGGCCATCGGAACGATCAGCTTCATCGGGTCTGGGGGCAAGAGGGGGCCCCAACCTACCGCGGCGGCCGTCGCCAGCGGGGCTCAGGAGTCGGCTTCGGGGGATCTCCGAACGCAGAGACCACGGATCGGATCGTGACCTCGACACTCGCGCCCGCGGCCTTTTGAGCGCCTACCTCGGGAGACGCCCCCGTCCACCGCGGAAGGCGCGACCCGCTCCCTAGGCCCCGGATTCGCCGTTCCCCCACGTCGGGCACGGAACTTGGCGGCCTGACGGCGCAGTTAGAGCGGGGCACCTCCCTCGCCTTCACCTCCTCCCCCCCCCCCACCACAATGACCACCTCGTCCCTGCGCTACACGCTCGCAGCGGCCCTCATGCTCGTCTTCGGGCTGAGCACGACGGGCTGCAACAACACCGCCCGCGGCGCGGGCATCGGCGCCGGCGCCGGCGCCGTCGTCGGCGGCGTCATCGGCCGGGCCACAGGCTCGACTGCCCGCGGCGCCATCATCGGAGCCGCTGTCGGTGGCACCGCTGGCGCCATCATCGGCCGGCAGATGGACAAGCAGGCCGGCGAGCTCGACGACGAGCTCGAGAACGCCGACGTCACGCCCATCCCGGGCGAGGACGGCGAGACGGCCGGCATCGCCATCCGCTTCGACAACGCGCTCCTGTTCGACCTC
>CAYPVZ010000285.1:0-3725 GCA_964414235.1 uncultured Rhodothermales bacterium
ACCTCGCAGCGCTCCGCGAGATGGGCTGCCCCTTCGGGCAGGGCTACCTCTTCGCCAAGCCGCTCTCGCCGGAGGCGGCCTCCGGCCTCCTCGCGGCGGACGACCTTCCCTGGCGGCCACTCTGGCTGAACTGAGCCCGGTTCCGCCCGCTGGCGACGGCCAGCGGGCGGCCGTCGGTCGTCACGCTCCTTCCGACGTCACGACCGACGAGTCTGCAGCGCCGAGACCATCGAGCACCAGCGTCACCAGCTGGCCGAGGCCCTCGCTCGTGGGGTGAACGGCGTCGGCCGGGGCCGGGCCAGCGATGTCGCACGCCTGGAAGAGGTAGCCCAGGAGGGCGGTGAAGCAGAACTGCGCGGCCATCTCGCTCGGCACACGCCGGAGCTCGCCCCGTTCGATGGCCGCCTGGATCGACGGCACGAGCGCGAGCGCGAGCCGCTGGCGGCGCGCCCGCAGGCGGACCGCCTGCTCCGCCCCTTCGGCGCTGAAGACGAGGCGAGGGACGTCGCGGAGGTGGAGAACGAAGTGGTCGAGGTGCTGCTCGAAGTACGCCGCGAGGCCCTCGGCATACCGGGCGAAGCGCTCCCGGAACGAGGCCGCGTCATCCGCCAGCGCCTCGGCTGTGATCCGGTCGAGATCGTCGAAGTGGGCGGCGAGGACGGCAGCGAAGAGCCCTGCCTTGCCCCCTTCGATGTAGTTGTAGACCGTCCCCTTACCGACCTCGGCGCGATCCGCGATCTCGTCCACCGTCGCGCCCTCGTAGCCCTTCTCGGCGAACGTGGTTCGGGCGGCGTCGAGGATGGCCTCGTGGAGCAGTTCGCGGGCCTGCTCCTTCCAGCTCCGGACCGACCCGCAGGCGATGACTCTGGGCGTGTCCATGGCTACTCCGCGGCCGGGACCGGCGCCAGCGCGGCCGACGGCCGCTCGCTGGCGGCGCCGTCGGCCGCATGGGTCTTCTTCATCCGGCCCCCGATCTTGCGGCCCACCCACGCGCCGAAGTCGTCGAAGTAGGTGTAGGCCACCGGGACGACGACGAGCGTCAGGATGGTCGACGTGATGAGGCCGCCGATGACCGACCGCGACATCGGCGCGCGGAAGCCACCGCCCTCGCCGAGCGCCAGCGCACTCGGGAGCATGCCCGCGATCATCGCCAGCGTCGTCATCATGATGGGCCGGAGCCGGACCTGGCCCGCCTCGACGAGCGCGCGGTACCGCTCGACGCCGTCGCGCCGCCGCTCGTTGGCGTTGTCGATGAGCAGGATCGCGTTCTTCACCACGAGGCCGAAGAGAAGGATCACGCCGATCATCGACATCATGTTGAACGTGTCGCCCGTGAGCAGCAGCGCCACCAGCACGCCGATCAGCGACAGCGGCAGCGACATCATAATGGCGAACGGCTGCGTGACGCTCTCGAACTGCGAGGCCAGGATCAGGAAGATGAGGATGATGGCCAGGAAGATGGCCTGGAGCACGTAGCCGGCTGTCTCCGCCAGCTGCTCCGTCTCGCCGCCGAAGCCGACCGAGTAGCCCTCCGGAATGTCCATCTGGTCGATCCGCGCCTGGATGGCCGAGGTCGCCTCGGAGACCGAGAGGCCGGGCGCCGGGCTGCCCGAGATCGTCGCCGTCCGCTGGAGCTTGTTGCGGTCGATCTGGGACGGCGCCGTGCCCTCCTCGATGGTCGCGATCTGGCTGAGCGGGACCGTGCCACCGCCCGGAATCGCGATCGGGATGCGCGCGATGTCCTCGACCGACTGGCGGAGGTCGGAGGCGACCTGGACGACCACGTCGCGCTCCTCGCCCGTCGGGTCCTGCCACGTGGTCACGTCCTGCCCGGCGAGGACCGGGCGAACGGTCCCGGCTACCTGCCCGACCGTGAGGCCGAGCTCGTTGGCCACGTCGCGGTCGACGTCGATGCGGTACTCCGGCCGCGGCTGGCCCAGCGAGTTCTGCACGTCGACGACGTCCGGAAGCTCGCGGACCTCGGCCTCGACGCGCGCCGCGAGCTCCTGGAGCCCGTCCACCTCGGGGCCGCGGACCTCGACCGCCAGCGGGGCCTGGGCGCCGCCGATGCCACCGGCGTCGAGCACCGACGTGGTCACGCCGAAGATGGGCGCCAGCGCGTCACGCGCCTCGGCCTGGATCTCCTGCTGCGACGCGTCGCGCTCACCGCTCGCGACCAGCGACACGAACACCTCGCCCGAGGTCACCGTGCCGGTCTGGCCGGCGCCGACGGTCGTGTAGGTGTAGTCGACGCCCTCCAGGCCGCGGATCGTCTGGGCGATCTGGTCGGCCTTCTCGCGCGTGTAGCGGAGGCTGGAGCCGTCCGGCGTGTCGAACTGGACGACGAACTGGCTCTCGTCCTGCGGCGGCAGGAACCCGCCGCCGATGAGCGGGAACAGGAAGAAGCTCCCGAAGAGGAGCGCGACCGCGCCAAAGATCGTCGTCTTGCGGTGGTCCAGCGCCCACTCGATGACGCCCGAGTACTTGAGGGCCTGCCGGTCGAACCAGCGGTTGAACGCCGAGATGCCGCGCTTGAGCGGGTTCCGGCTCGGCGCGTGGCTCCCCTCGACGTGCGGGTCGACGCCCCAGTGGGCCGCCAGCATCGGCGTCAGCGTGAACGCGACGAAGAGCGAGACGAGGACGGCGAAGGCCACCGTCATGCCGAACTGGAAGAAGAACCGCCCGATGATGCCGCCCATGAACGCCACCGGCACGAAGACCGCCACGATGGAGAGCGTCGTCGCCATGACGGCCAGGAAGATCTCCTTCGTGCCGTCGCCGGCCGCGGCGTAGTAGCCCTGGCCCATCTCGCGGTGCCGCACGATGTTCTCGATGACGACGATCGCGTCGTCGATGAGGATGCCGATGGAGAGCGAGAGCGCCAGCAGCGAGATCACGTTGAGCGTGAAGCCCATCGCGCCCATCAGCATGAACGAGGCGATGACCGAGACGGGCAGCGCCAGCGCCGTGATGACGGTCGCCTTCCCGTCGTTGAGGAAGAGCATGACGATCACGACCGTCAGGATGGCGCCCATGATCAGCTCGAACAGCGTGTCGTTGACCGAGTGCTCGATCGACGTCGCGTTGTTGCGGATGACCTGGAGCTGGGTCCCGGCCGGCAGCTCCGCCTGCATCTCCCCGACCGCCTCGATCACGCCCTCGGCTACCTCGACTGTGTTGGCGCCCGAGACCTTGAGGATGTTGAGCGCCACGGCGCGCTGGCCGTTGACGAGGGCGACCGAGCGTTCTTCCTCGGTGGCGTCCTGCACCGTCGCCACGTCGCGGAGGCGGATCGGCGTGCCGCCGCGGTTGGCGACCACGATCTCGTTGAACTGGCGGGGGTCCTCGATGCGCCCGATCACGCGGACGAGCTGCTCGCCCGTCCCGCGCTCGACGCGGCCGGCGGGGACCTCCAGGTTCTGCGACTGGAGCGCGCCCATCACCTCGTTCACGCTCACGCCCTGCGCCTGCAGCCGGCCGGGGTCGATGTCGACGCGGATCTCGCGGGCGAGGCCGCCCGCCAGCTGGACCTCGCCGACGCCGGGCACGGACTCCAGCCGGCGCCGGATGTCCTCGTCCGCCAGCGCCGTGAGTTCGAAATAGTGTGTGGCGAACAGCGTGAACGCACCCACCCGCTCGCCGATGTAGTGCGCGGTCGCCCAGGCCAGCGACAGGCCGTCGAAGGTGGCCGTGCCGCGGCCGATCTCGTCGAGGAGCACCAGGCT
>CAYPVZ010000285.1:3735-4866 GCA_964414235.1 uncultured Rhodothermales bacterium
CGCCGTGAGCTCCTGGATCGGCGTGTCGTTCGATGACACCGCCAGCGACACGATGGGCTGCGCCGACGGGTCGAACGTCTGCACGATGGGCTCCTCGATGTCGCCCGGCAACTCGGAGCGGACGGTCGAGATCTTGGCGCGGACGTCGTTGGCCGCGTCGTCGGAGTCACGCGAGAGGTCGAACTCGATGATGACCTGCGAGACGCCCTCCAGCGAGACCGACGTGATGTCGTCGACGCCCTGGACCGGGTTGAACGCCTGCTCGAGCCGCTCCGAGACCTCGCGCTCGATCGTCTCGGGGCTCGCGCCGGGGTAGATCGTCGTCACGGTGACGACGGGGATCTCGACGTCCGGGAACTGGTCGATGGGCAGGTTCCGGAGGGCGAACAGCCCGAGCACGACCAGCCCGAGCATGATCATCGACGTGAAGACGGGCCGCCGGATGGCGATGCCGCTCAGGCCGGAGAACCGCGACGGGTCCTCGGAGGCCACGTCGACGGCGGGGTCCGGGAGCTCGGCGGCGTGGTAGCTCGCCTCGTCCGTCGTGCCGTCGCCGTGGGGGATGTTCGAATTCGAGTCGGTCATGACCGGGGGGTTCCTCGACCTGGTAGAGTTACTCGGCGTCGGCCGCGGGAGCGGCGGAGCGGGCGGGCGTGGCGCCGGCCAGCCGGACGCGGGCACCGTCGACGGTGTCGGTGGTGGGGGCAACGACGACGCGCTCGCCGGCCGCGATCTCGCCCTGAATGGCGATCACGCCGCGCGACGGGTCGCGCTGGACGATCCCGACGGGCTGCTGGCGGATGACGCCGTCGCGGACGACGTAGACCGTCGCGGCCTCGCCGTCCTCGGTCTGGCGCACGCGGACGGCGCTCTCGGGCACGAGCAGCGCGTCGGCGACGGTCTCCGAGACGACGGTGCCCGTCGCGAAGAGGCCGCCGACGAGGCCGCTCGGGTTGGGGAGCCGGAGGTAGACGCCGATCTGGCGCGAGGCGGGGTCGGCCGTCGGGTCGATGCGCGAGACCGAGCCGCGGAAGGACTCGCCCGGGTACCCGTCGCTCTGGAACACGACGGGGTCGCCGACTCGGATGCGCCGGACCTCCTCCACGCCCACCTGGCCGCGGAGCTCAAGGG
>CAYPVZ010000286.1:0-4621 GCA_964414235.1 uncultured Rhodothermales bacterium
GTCATGGATCGGAGGGGGCGGGGCGGGGTTTACCCGGCTCCCCCGCTCCCGGCTCCATGACCCACACGACCGACACGCGGACGACCTTCGACGGCTTCACCCTCTTCACGCGTCGCTGGACGCCCGACCACCAGCGCCGGGGCATCGTCGTGCTCATCCACGGCGTTCACGAGCACAGTGGACGGTACGCGTACGTCGCAAGCGCTCTGATGCAGCGCGGCTTCGAGGTTCGCGCGCTCGACCTCCGAGGCCACGGCCAGTCCGAAGGCCCGCGTGGACAGGTGGAGGCCTTCACGGACTACGTCGACGACGTCCGCCCCTTCCTGAACGAGGCCATCGCCGATGCTGGCGACCTCCCTGTCGTCCTCATGGGCCATTCGATGGGCGGCCTCATCGCTGCCGCGACCGTCGTCGACCGGGGAACGGACGGGCTGGCGGGGGTCGTGCTCTCGTCTCCCGCCCTCCTGATCCCCGCCACCACGTCGCCGTTCCTCAGGAAGCTGGCTCCCATCATCGCTCGGTGGCTCCCCAACCTGCCGGCGACGCGTCTCGGCGCGACCCGCATCTCGCGCGACCCGGCCGTCGTCCGCGCCTACCGCGACGACCCGCTGGTGACCAAACAGGGCGTCCGCGCCAAGCTCGCGTACGAGATTCTGACGACGACCGAGCGCGTCCGCAAGCACCCTGAAGCCTTCGATGTCCCGCTCTACCTCTTCCACGGCACGGCCGACCAGCTCACAGACCCCGACGGGACGAAGTGGCTCGCCGCGCACGCCGCGACGGACGACGTCACGCTGACGCTCTACGACGGCTTCTACCACGAGACGCTCAATGAGCCCGAGCGCGACACCGTCATCGCCGCGCTGGCGGACTGGTTGGAGGCACGCACCGGAGCCGCGGTGCCCGAATCGAACGCAAACGCGGCGCGCCTCTGAGAGAGGCCAGCGGGGGGGCCCGCGTCACGCATCAGGCCGCCTGAGGGACTGTCATCTCCGCACGGTCTTGATGGAGTGACAGTGATTCCCTAACGCCCCTCGGACTGGAATCGGGATAGGCTGCGAGGAGACCCCACCACCTCCTTTCAGCCACCCGTGCCCCTTCCCCTTCGTCTCTTCGCCGCCGTGCTCCTCGCGCTGGCGATCTTGCCTGCACGCGCCCAGTCGGCCGGCGATATTGCCATCGTCGGCTTTCGCAGCGACGACCCCGACGAGTTCGCCTTCGTCGCCCTCGCCCCTATCGCCGGGGGCACCGAAATCGCCTTCACCGACAACGGCTGGCAGGCCGCTGGCGGCTTCCGGGCCAACGAGGGCGTCTACCGGTACACCGTCCCGGCCACCGGTCTCGCGACGGGCACCGTCGTCACCGTGACCAGCCCGACCGGCCCGCTGTTCTCGTCCTCCGGAGACCAACTCCTCGCCTATGTCGGGACGGACTCCAGCCCGACGTTCCTCTATGCGCTCAACGTCGAGGGCGACGCCGTGTGGCAGGACGATGCCCAGAGCTCGAACACGTCGGCCCTGCCCGCCGGCCTCGTCAACGGCGCGACGGCCGTCGCGGTCGCCGAACTGGACAATGTGGCCTACACCGGACTGACGTCCGGGACCCGGTCGGAGCTCCTCGCTGCCATCTCGACGGCGTCGAACTGGACGGGCTCGGATACCGATCGCCCGGCCTTCCCGACCGCCTTCACGGTGACGGGCAGCGGCGGCAACCTCGCGCCCGCCTTCACCGCCGCGCTGACCAGCGCCAGCGCGTACGTCGGCCTTCCGTTCACGTTTGACTACGACGCGACCGACCCGGAGGGCGACGCGCTCACGTTCGCTCTCGTTGCCAGTCCTACGGGAACGACGCTGGACGCCCAGACCGGCGTGCTCCGGTGGAGCCCACCTCCGTCGTCCGCAGGGCAGACCGTCACCTTCACAGTCTCGGTCTCTGACGGGACCTCGATGGGTACGACGTCCGGGACGGCCGCGGTCTTCGCCAGCGTGCCGAACCAAGCGCCCGCCTTCGACGCGCCGACCTATTCGGTCCTCGTCGACGGCTCGGCCGCGGTCTCTATCGACTACGACGCCACCGACACCGAGGGCGACCTGATCACGTATGCGCTCACGACCGCTCCGTCCGGGACCACAGCCACCCTCGACGCCACGACGGGCGTGTTCTCGTGGACGGCGCCGGACGCGCCAGGCATCTACCCGTTCGTCGTCACGGCCACCGACGCCAGCGGCGCTGCGTCGACCATCGACCTGTTCGTCGGCGTCCGCGGCACGCTCTTCCCGGACCTCCGGCTCTCTGCGCTCCGCACCGCCCTCCGAGGCACCTACTCGGGGCGCACGCTGGGCTACGACCGGGGCCGCGACACGCTCTACGCCAAGGTCGAGGCCTACCCGGACGGCGTCGTCTCCGGCATCTACACCGGATTCGCGGTGACGCTTCCGCCCAACCAGGATCCGAGCACGTACCTCGCCAACGCCGGGATCAACGCGGAGCACACGTGGCCGCAGTCGATGGGCGCGGACTCGGAGCCCCAACGGAGCGACATGCACATGCTCTACCCGTCGAAGTCGAACGTGAACTCGAGCCGGGGCAACAGCCCGTTCGGCGAAGTCCCGGATGCTCAGACCCAGACGTGGTTCCGCGGCAACCAGTCGCAGACGACGATTCCGACGCTCGAGATCGACGAGTGGAGCGAACGCGGCTCGACCTACTTCGAGCCGCGCGAGCGGGTGAAGGGCGACATCGCGCGCGCCCTCCTCTACTTCGCGACCATGTACGAGTCGGCCGCGAGCCCCTCGTTCCTGACCACCGAGCGCCCGGTTATGCTGTCGTGGAACGAACTCGACCCGGCCTCGGCCGGCGAGGTCCTCCGCTCGGGGCTCATCAAGCGCTACCAGGGCAACGTGAACCCGTTCGTGCTGGACCCGACGCTGGCGCGGCGGGCCTTCGACGAGACGTACGCCACGGCCGACGAAGCCCACGGCTCCGAGAGCGGCCTCCTCGTCGCCGTCTACCCGAACCCGACGGCCGGCCAAACGACGGTGTCCATCCAACTGGCGGCGCCCGCGCGCGTCTCCATCGAGGCCTTCGACATACTCGGCCGTCAGGTCGCGACGTCAGGAGCGTCGCTCGCCGCAGGATCGGCGGACCTCGTGCTCGACCTCTCGTCCCTCCCGACCGGCCCGTACGCCGTCCGCGTGACGACAGGGAGCGAGACGGTCGTTCATCGCGTGACCGTCGTCCGCTAGCGCCGTCCGTCGGTCCGGCTGAAAAGGGCCCGGGGAGCGTCGCTGCCCGGGCCCTTCTGATTGAACACGTCCGGCCTCAGAGCCCGAGGCCGTCGCAGTTGTCGTCCAGCTTGCCGGCGACGTCGCCGCTGCCGACGGCGCCGGTGGTGAACTCGCTGCGCGAGAGCGTGCCGTTGCCGTTCGTGTCCCACGAGCCGAAGGAGCCCGACCAGCTGGCGTAGACGCGACTCGTGCGAACACCCGCATCGAACTCGGCGCGGGTCAGCCGGCCATCGCCGTTGTCCCACGCCTCGAAAAGGCCTTCGCTGAACTCCCGCTCGCTCACCCGGTCGTCCTGGTCTTTGTCGAGCAGAGCGCATCCGCCGACGGCCGCGGCGGCGCCGAGGCCGAGCGCGAGGCATCCCGAGAGGGCCGGAAGGAGAAAAAGAAGGAGGGCGGGGACCAGGAGCGTGCGCATCGGCAGGGGGAGACGTGGATTTCTTCACCGGACGGCTCCGCCCTCACACAGTTCCACTCTCGAACGGCGACGTGCGTCCCTCAGGAAAGAGCGGACCTCAGTCTCCGAGAATCTCAAATGTCGAGCCCGTCACGGGCTCCTTCCTCACCTCGATGCGGACGGGGAACGCGTCTTTGAGCTCGTCGAGGTGCGTGATCACGAGGATCGTCTCGAAGTCGTCCTGGATGGCACGGATGGCGCCGATGAGGCTCTGGAGGCCCTCGGCGTCCTGCGTCCCGAACCCCTCGTCGATGACGAGCGTCCGGATCTGCGTGCCGGCGCGCTCCGCCAGCATCTGCGACAGCGCGATGCGGAGCGCGAAGTTGACCCGGAAGGCCTCACCGCCCGAGAACGTCTCGTAGGCCCGCGCCACGCCCTGGTCGTCGGTGATGCGGACGTCGAGCGTCTCACGCGTGCCGCCGCCCGTCTTCTTGTCCTTGAGCGTCTCCAGCGCGACGCGCGTGCGACCGCGGCTGAGGCGATCGAGCAGCGCGTTCGCGCGGGTCTCGATTTCGGGCAGCGTCTCTTCGATGATGAGCGACGGGATGCCGTTCTTGCCGAAGGCGCGGCGGAGGTGGCCGTAGAGCGTCCGCTCCTTCTTGGCCTCGCGGAGCTCGCGGCGAACGGCATCGCGCCGCTGGCGGTCTTTCTCGGCGCGGTCGAGGCGTTCGGTCAGCGCCCCGAGGCGACCCTGCGCCTCGGCCAGCCGACCCGCGGCGGCCTCACGGCGGGCGGCGGCCTGCCGGCGCGCTACCAGGACGAGGTGGCCCCGATGGCCGCGGCCCCGGTCGCTCGAGCCGAGCCCGACCTGCGGGATCGGCTGCGCACGGCGATCGAGTCGCTGCCCGAGATCTACCGCGCCGTCTTCGTGATGCACGAC
>CAYPVZ010000286.1:4631-4864 GCA_964414235.1 uncultured Rhodothermales bacterium
CGGCGGCCTGCCGGCGGGCCGTCTCGGCCTGCTCGCGCGCCGCCAGCTGCTCCTGGAGCGCCCCGAGGGCGGACGTCCGACGCTCGACGTCGTCGGTCAGCGCGCGGCGGTCGTCGGCGAGGCGGGTGCGGCGTTCGGCGAGCTCGGCGCGCTGACGGCGAGCGTCGAGAAGCGCGGCGAGGCGACGCGGGGCGTCGGCGAGCGCGGCGAGGTCGCGGCCGACGCGCTCGTGC
>CAYPVZ010000287.1:0-1004 GCA_964414235.1 uncultured Rhodothermales bacterium
TTCGGCGGCGGGGTGGGAGAGGGGCTCGTTCGTAAAGACGCACCGGAGGTTGCAGACGGCCGGAGATTCCGGCCCACCCGTCCGGAGCCGCCCTCCAGCGGCCTGATGTGGCGCCCGAGCCGCGCGGTAGCAGACTGGCGAGCGCATCCCGTTCGCCGGTTGCGATACATGCGGTTGACCCTTTGTGTGGTGGTTAGCATGGGTCCTCCAGTTTCTCTTCCATCTGTGGAGACCATACGCCTGGCCCTTGCCCTCGCCAGCCTGTTTTCTGTCGCAGCGGCGGCTCAGCCTGTTCTCTCTGACACGACCGACACCACCGGCACGCCGATGGCATGGGAGCGGTCGGGGGGGCTCGGGTTCGACCCGCTGCCAGTCCGCTCGGTCCGCGAGATCGCCTCGTGGGCACCCGGCGTTCGGCGCGACCTGGCGACTGGTGCCCTGACCGTGCGTACCGGCGCAGAGCCGGTCGTCGAGGTCGACGGCGTCCGGTATCTGGCCGGGGCTCAGCTTCCCTTCGAGGCCGTCGAGCGGGTTCGCGTGTGGACCGAGGGCGTCCCGGCCCGCTTCGGGCAGGCGGCCGACGGCGTCGTCGAGGTGCAAACGCGGGACGAGGCGGCCAGCGTCGGCGGGCGGCTCGAGGCGTTCTCGTCGCGGGCGACAGATGCGTACGGCGTCGACCTCGGGGCGCTGGCGGTGCGTGCGCCGCTCGGGCAGGTTGGTACGGCGTGGGTAGCCGGTGAACTCGGCCGCGCCGAGGACGCTACGCCCTACGGCATTCCCACGTACCGGCTTACGGAGGCGTCAGCGGCCGATCTCCAGGTGAGCCCGCTCCGGATCCGCGTGACCGAGAACGGCACGGAGCGGCTCCTCCCGTTCCCGGGCGTGGCGGCCCGCACCGCGCTGGACGCTGGCCAGCCGTTCACCCAGGATGATCTTCGGACCGCCCTCGGGCTCTCGCCCTCGGCCACCATCGACCCCGTTCCGGTCCGGACGATCGACACGTT
>CAYPVZ010000287.1:1014-4863 GCA_964414235.1 uncultured Rhodothermales bacterium
AGGCCTACGAACGGGCGGATGCCAAGAACGACCCGCTCGACGACCTCCGCCTCGCGGGCGGCGTTGTGCTCCGACCGACGCAAGGCCTCTCGCTTCGAGCCACCGGCCGTTTCGACCGCCAGCAGGCGCCGCGGACCGCCCCGCCAGCCGAGCTCTATCGCGCGCTCCTCTTCGCCCCGAACGCCGTCTACGACGCGGACTCTGACGGACTCGCGCTCGCGCTTCGTCTCGAGCACGTCGTGTCGTCCACCGTCCACTATCGGCTCTGGGTAAGCACCGAAGCCTCGTCGTTCCTCTCCCGCCCGACCGGCTTCTCGAACTCGCCGGAAGAGGCCCTCGCGTACGGGGACGTGGACGGACCTGCCGCGGCGGTCGCCCGGCAGATGTTCAGGTATGATTCAATTGGTGAGTCCTATTCTCCATGGTACGGAGATGGGCGTCTCGCAGCAGAAGGCCTCTTCGGAGGCTCGGGCGATGGTGCGCTGGCGATGGGGTTCCTGCGGCCCCAGAGCATCGCCAGTCGCTACGAACGGGCAGAGTTCGGGGCGATCCAGGCGGGCGGGGCCGTGACGCTCGCGCTCGGAGCGCACCGCATCGAGGCGGGGGCGAGCGTGGAGCGCGAGACGTACCGGCGGTACACACTCCTCGGAGCCCGGCTCGCGGCCTTCGTGGACGACGCCGATGGTCCTGAATTCTACTGGTTCGACGGCTATCCCGACGGGATTACGTCCCTCGCTCAATTCCCCTACGCTGCCCTTCGAAACTGGATCTCGTTCGTCGGTTACTCGCACGATGGGCTGCGCAAGAGTGACCCGGGGGTGGATGCGGAGTCACTCCACGCGTATTCGATGGCAACCTCGCCCCTCCCCGGCAGGGTCGATGTCGCGCCGTACCGGCCGATGACGGCGGCGGCCTACGTTCAGGACGAGGTCGCGTTCGGTCCGGCCGATCTCCGCCTCGGTCTTCGTATCGAGGCCTACGATCCCAATGCCCTCCTGCCGCTCGACATCTACACGCCAGCCTTCCCCGTCGTCCGGGCCCGCGACCTCGCCTCAGTGCCCGGCGGTATCGATGACGACGCTGTCGTTCTCTACGAAGGGGATACGGCAGTCGGCTTCCGGGACCTCGACGGCGTGTACTACGACGCGAGGGGCGTGGAGACGGACGATGCCGACCTGTTTCAATTCGCGCTCTATCGCGTGACCGACGGTCCCGTCGACCCGCTGTTCCGTGACGCGCCCATCTCTGTCCGCGTCGAGCCCCGGTTCGCAGCGACGGTCCACGCCACGGCGCACGCCCGGGTCCATGTGTCCTACGACCGGCTCTCGCGACGTCCCGACCGCTCCACCTACGTACCGTTCGTGGCCTATCTCCTGGGGGGAGAAGACGGGCGCTTGCCGAGCGAGGTCGCGACGAATCCTCTACTCCGGGTCACGACGGTCGACGCCTACCGGGTGGGAGCCGAGATCGACGCACGGCCGGGGTTGACGGTCTCGGCCGCTGCCGTACGCCGCGAGACGAGCGCCCCAGACGCCGAACTGGCGATGAACGCGCTCGACCTCGGAGTGGTCTGGGTACCCGCGACATGGGCCGGCCTCCGGGCGGGGTACACGCTCGCCAGCGTCGACGCCTCGGCGGTGCGGGACGATCCATCCCGCTACTCCAGGTTCAACGTGTCCAATGATCTCCTCGCGACTGACATCCGCCACGAGATCGACGTGGTCGCCGAGGCGCGCGTCCCGACCAGGGCAGGGCCGCTTCTCGGCGGGTTCGGCGCCGGTCTCTCGTTGAGTGCCCAGAGCGGCGCGCCGTACACGGCGATCCTGCCTGGGAGCGCATTCTATGACGGGATCGTGCTGATGGTCGAAGGCGATCCCGACAGCCAGCAGCTTCCCTGGACGGCTCAATTCGATCTCCGACTCGACAAGACAGTATGGCTGGCGGGATCGGCAGTCGAGGCCTTCGTCTGGGTCGAAAACCTTCTCGATGCCGACAATGTGCTCGCCGTCTACGCAGCGACGGGCGAACCCGACGATGACGGGTTTGACTCCTCGTTCATGCCGTGGCTGGAAAGGGGCTTTCTCTACGATGCCACTGTTGGGGGGCCCGTCGCCGTCGGGGGGCGGAGGCGGACGTCGAGCCCCTACACGTACGGCCAGCCGCGCCAGATCCGTCTCGGCCTTCGCCTGACCCTGTAGCGCCGCGCTGGCGGAACGCGTCCGCCCGTCCGGGAGTCAGCCGGGAGGAGATCCCGCACGCCGATGCCCCGCCACGTCACCGCTCCCACGCGCATCCCCGTACCCGGCGACAAACTCATCGAGGAGCACGTCGGACGTGTCCACACGGGCACCGACGCGCTCTCCGTGGCTCACATGGTGGCGCCGCCGGGCTGGGCCGAGCCGACCCAGACGCCGGCGTTCGATGAGGTGACCATCGTCGTGAGCGGCACGATGCGTGTCGAGCACGACGGCGGGGCGATCGACGTGGGGCCGGGCGAGACGGTCCTCTGCGAGGCGCACGAGCGCGTCCGGTACCTCAACCCGTCGGACACGGAGCCGTGCGAGTACTGGGCCGTGTGCGCGCCGGCCTTCGCGCCCGAGACGGCCCACCGCGCGGGGGAGTAGGGAGACGTCGGAGTGAGCTGCGAGTCTCTAGGGAGATCCGTACTCTTGGCTCCCACCGCCCGCCCCGTCATGCGCCCGCTTGTTCTCGCCCTCACCGCGTCATTCCTCGTCGCCTGCACATCGTCGCGCGAGACGGCGGACCGGGACGGCGGCTACCAGATCGCCGAATCCAGCGACGGCTCGGTCAGCATCGCCATCGACCCCGACGACCCGGCCGCCCTGATGGCGGCGCTCCAGGCCGCCGCGGCGCTGACAACGTCCGAGGCCTGGGTGCCGCCCGCCCGGGCGGGCGACCTCGTCCAGATCGATTCGACGGACCTTGGTCGCAACGGGGTCAGCTACCGCTACGCCTTCGGTAGCGGCCGCTTCGACGTCTACGTCTACACCCACGCCGCCGACGTCGACCACCAGCTGGACGAGACGGAGCGCGCGCTGGCGACGCTCATCGAGCGCCGGCGGATCGACGGCTTCCGGCGCCTCGATCGGTCGTCGCGGACGGTCGCTTGGCGCGACGGCGAGGCCACGCTCCACCGGGTCCAGTTCGAGGAGACCATCGATGGGCAGCCCTGGGACTCGCTGATGTACCTGCTGCGGGACGGCGACGGCCCCCGCTGGGTGAAGGTGCGGGCGTCGTTCCCGCGCGGAGACCGCGACCTGGCTGAGCTCGACATCCTCGTCGAGGGCGTCCTCGCCGGTTGAGGGAGGCGTCGTCGGGATACCTGGCCGAGCGCGTGGCGTAGACGCCGCATGGCCGCCGATTTCTACGCTCGTCTGGTCGCCGTCGAGACCTTCGACCGGCTCGCGGATGATGACGCCTATACGGCGCTTCCGCCGGACTGGACCGTCGTCCTGACGGACGTCGTCGGTTCGACGGAGGCGGTGGCGGCGGGGCGCTACCGCGACGTCAACTACGTCGGCGCGGCATCCATCGCGGCGGTCCTCAACGCGAGCGACCGGGCCGACCTCCCGTTCGTCTTCGGCGGCGACGGGGCGACGCTGGTGGTTCCGCCGGAGTACCTGGAGCCAGCGCGCTCGGCGCTGGCGGCGCTCCAGCAGCACGCGGCCGAGCGGCTCGGCCTCGGCCTCCGCGTCGGGGCAGTCCCCCTGGCGGACGTGCGGGCGGCCGGCCACGAGGTCGCCGTCGCGCGCTTCCAGGCGTCGCCGCACTACGCGCAGGCCCTCTTCCGCGGCGCCGGGCTGGCGTGGGCCGAGCGCCAGGTGAAGG
>CAYPVZ010000288.1:0-4859 GCA_964414235.1 uncultured Rhodothermales bacterium
TCGGATCGGGGGAGAGAGAAACAAAAAACGGCTCCGGGGCCCGGAGGCTCCGGAGCGCAGACGGAGCTAGCGGACGACGACGAGCGAGCGGCTGGCGGCCGTTGCGCCGGCCTGGAGCCGGACGACGTAGACGCCGGCCGCGAGGCCGTCGGCCACAGCAGCCTCGTGGCGCCCGGCGGCCAGCTCACCCTCGGCGAGCGTCGCCACCAGTCGGCCGAGCGCGTCGTAGACGCGGACCGACGCACGGCCGGTCTCGGCGAGCGTGAACCGGACCGTCGCGGCGCCGCGCGTCGGATTCGGGAACGCCGCCTCGATGGCGGTCTCGACCGGGACCGTCGGAGCTTCGCCGGCCGTCGGGTTGCGGACCTCCGGCAGCCAGTCGGCCGCGAACGGCGTCGGCGCGGCCGACGTGCGGGCGAAGATGTTCTCGAGCGTGAGCGCGTCGATCTCCGACGGCGAGAGCGTACTCGACCACGCGACGCGGTTCGAGGTGCTGGCACCCGGGCCCGTGTTGCCGCCCTCGGCGTAATAGGCCGTGAGGTGGTTCTGCGTGCCGCTCCACTCCAGCCAGCCGGCCGGCGCGATGTGCCCTCCGATTTCCGAGTTCACGAAGACCGTCTGCGCGTACGGACCCCACGGGCGCCCGAGCGTCGCATTCGTGATGCTGGCATCGGCCGTCAGCTCCACGTTGCGGAAAACGTAGCCGTAGGCGTAGCCGGGCTCAGTCTGCGCGGCCGTCACCGGCGAGTCGCGCTTGCTGTGGATCTCGCAGTTGTCGAAGACGGCGATCGAGCGACCGAAGATGAAGTCGACCGTCCCCTCGACGTAGCAGTTCTGGTGGTAGATGCGGCCGTAGCCGTGCGTGTAGTACGTATCCTGGAAGCCGAGCATCCGGACGTCGTAGAACGCGACGCGGTCGCCGCGGACGCGGAGCGCGACGGCCTGCGACCCGTCGTAGGTGTTCTGGAACGTGATGTCCTCGGCGATGAAGTCGTCCGCGTCGATGGCGACGGTGTAGGACGTGTAGGTCCCGAGCGTCACGCCGTCGACCACCTTGCCCGAGTAGTCGTCCCAGGTGATGACCGTGTTCTCGGCGCCGTCGCCCACGAGGTGGACGTTGACCTTGCCGGCCTCCAGGATCACCTTCTCCTGGTACGTCCCGGCCTTGACGTGGACCGTGATCGGGCCGGTGTAGAGACTCGGGACCGCGTCGAAGGCGGCTTGGAGCGTCGTGTAGTCGCCACTGCCGTCCTGGGCCACGATGATCTCCATCGGCGGCGCCGGGGCCTCCGTCGTGAACGTGACCTCGGCACCCCAGCCGGTCCCCTCGTCGTTGGTCGCGTAGGCGCGGGCCGTGTAGGCCGTCTCCTGCGTGAGCCCGCCGATCTCGACCGCGAACGAGCCGAGGCCGTCGCCGCTCTCGACGCAGAGGTCGCTCAGCGTAGGCGTGCCGGAGGCCGAGACGCAGACGCCGCGGGCCGTCACGGGCCGGCCGCCGTCGAACGTGACCTCGCCGCCCACGACGGCCGTCGTCACGAGCACCGACGACGCGCTGGCGGTCGTCACGGTCGGGACCGAGAGGCTGGCGAGCGTCGTGAGCGAGAGTTCATCGCCGTAGGCCGTGCCGGCGCTGTTGGTGGCGTAGGCGCGGACGTAGTACGTCGTGCCCGGCGTGAGCCCATTGAGCTCGCTCACGAAGGCACCGACGCCGGTGCCGTCGGTCGTCGAGGCATCCGCCAGCGAGGGCGCCGGCGCCATGCCGTAGACGACGCCGCGCGCCGTCACCTCGCCGCCGCCGTCGGACGAGATCGTGCCGCCTGAGACCGCCGTCGTCGTCGAGACCGACGAGATCTCGGTCGTGCTGATCGACGGCACGTAGACGACCGGGTTGCCCGTCGTCTCGCCGCCGACGAAGACGTTGGCGATGTTGAAGTACTTGCCACTGTCGCGCCCGCCGTTCAACCAGGGGTAGACACGCACCGTCAGCGAGTCGCCTGCCGGAATCGACGCCGAGAGCGTGTACGCCACGTCCGTCAGCGCCGACGACGGGAGCACGATGGCCTCTTCGAGCGCCGTCGACGTCACGAACCCGTCGGTCGAATACCGGACCGTCGCACGGACGTCGTTCGAGCCGCCGCTGTTGCCCAGCTTCATCGTGACGTCGGTCACGTTCAGCGTCGTCCCATCCTGGGGCCTGACGACGAACTGAGCGTAGCGGTCGAGGTTGGCCTCGGTCTCGTTCGGCCAGTAGCCGAGCCCGCTGCCAGCCGCGTAGACCCGCTGGCTTCCGCTCGATCCGGCATAGTCCCGAATGATGTACTGGTTCGTGACGGTCTCGTCTGACGCCATCACCGCGCCGGCCGTCGTCACACTCGTCGTGGTCGTGGCGTCGAGGACCCAGGTCGCGCTGACGGGTGAGGCGGGAAGCGCTGCGGTCCCGGAGATGGTCACGTCCGTCAGCGAGAAGAGCTTCCACTGGTCACCCGTTCCGCCCACGATGTAGGGATAAACGCGGAGATAAAGCGAATCGCCGTCGGCGACGGTAACGTCCACGCCGTAGTGATAGTCGCCAACCGTGCTGTACGGAGTGAGAATGTCCTCCAATGTCGTCGGGTTGGCGAAGGCCGGGTCGGTGTCGTACTGAACCACCAGGTGCAGCTTGTCGGTGAAGGCCGCATTCGCTGCCAGGTCTATGCTCGTCACAGTCAGCGCTGCGCCGGGCGCGGGGCCCGCGGCGAACTGGAGGTACCGGCCCGCGTTCGCCGTGGACTCGTCAGGCCAGACCTGGCCGGTGTACCAGCGCCCGAGGCCCGTCCGGTCGCCAGCGCCGCCGCCATAGTCATACAGAGAGAGGCCGACGGCCCGGGTCGGAGATCCAGCAGCGGAGCCGGAGGTCGTCGAGACGTCCGTCGTCGTCGTCAGCGCCCAGCTCACGGAGGCGGGCGTCTGCGCCGCGCCGGCGCCGGCCACGAAGGCCGCCAGAAGGAGAGTAGAGAAGTACTTCACCGGTTAAGGGGATCGGGTGGACGAAAACCGGGGGGACGGCAACAGGGGAGAGCGGGGCGGGCTAGCGCTGGACGCGGCCGGAGCCGTCGCCTGCGGCGAGCGCGTCGACCTCGGCGCGGGTCACGAGGTTGAAGTCGCCCGGGATGGTCTGCTTGAGGCACGACGCGGCGACGGCGAACTCGAGCGCCTCGCGCGTGTCGTCCTTCTGCAGGAGCCCGGCGATGAGGCCGCTGGCGAACGAATCGCCCCCGCCTACCCGGTCGACGATCTGGATGTCGTAGCGCGTCGAACGGACGGGCTCGGCGCAGTCGCGGTCGTCGTGGAGGATGGCGCTCCAACCGTTGCGGCTGGCCGAGAACGACTCGCGCAGCGTGATGGCGACGGTCTCGAAGTCGAACTCGCGCTTGAGCCGCTTCGCCAGCTCGACGTAGCCCGCCTCGTCCAGTTCGGCCCCGTGGACGTCGGTGGCACCGGCCGTGAGGCCGAGACACTTGTCGGCGTCCTCCTCATTCGCGATGCAGACGTCGACGAACTCCATGAGCGGGCGCATGGTGGCCTGCGCCTCGGCGGTCGTCCAGAGCTTCTTGCGGAAGTTGAGATCGCACGAGACCCTGGCGCCGGCCGCCTTGGCTGCTTTGGCCGCGGCCACGACGGTCGCCCGGGGCGTCTCGCCGAGCGCGGGCGTGATCCCGGTGAAGTGGAACCACCGCGCGCCCTCGAAGACGGCGTCGAGGTCCAGTTCGTCCGTCGTCAGCGTGGTCACGGCCGCGTCGGCGCGGTCGTAGATCACCTTCGACGGCCGCTGGCTGGCGCCGGTCTCCAGGAAGTAGATCCCGACGCGGTCGCCACCGCGCACGACGAACCGATCTGACACGCCGAACCGCCGGAGGTGGTTGACGGCCGCCTGCCCGATCTCGTGGGCCGGCAGCTTCGAGACGAAGTAGCTCTCGAGCCCGTAGCCTGCCAGCGCGACGGCCACGTTCGCCTCGCCGCCGCCGTACGTCACGTCGAAGCGCTGGGACTGGACGAACCGTTCGAAGCCCGGCGTCGAGAGCCGGAGCATGATCTCGCCGAGGGTGACGACTTTCATTTCTGTGCGATCGAGGCGCGCCCCTCTTCCACCGACTGGCGGAGCGTGCGGGCGTTCTGCGTGAGGGTGGACCAGTCGCCGGCGGCGATGGCCTGTTTGTCGAGGAGGGCGGAGCCGACGCCGACGGCGACGGCCCCGGCGCGAACCCAGTCGCCCGCGTTCGTGAGGCTCACGCCGCCGGTCGGCATCAGCTTCAGGTGGGGCATCGGGGCCAGGACGCCCTTGAAGAACGGCATGCCGAGCACGTCGGCCGGGAACACCTTGATGACGTCGGCACCGGCCTCGGTGGCCGTCAGGATTTCGGTCGGCGTGAAGCAGCCGGGCATGGCCGGCACGCCCTGCCGGTGCGCCTCGTCGATGATCTCGCGCTTGAACACCGGGCTGACGACGTAGCGCGCGCCGGCCTCGATGGCCCGCCGCGCCGTGTCCGCACGGAGCACCGAGCCGACGCCGACGACGACGGCGTCGCCCAGTTGGCGGCTGACGTCCTCGATCACGGCGAGCGCGTTCGGCGTGGTCATGGTGATCTCGATGGCCGTCACGCCCCCTTCGGCGAAGGCCTCGGCCACGCGCACGAGGCGGCCGGCGTCGGCCATGCGGACGACGGCGACGGCGCCCGAGGCGAGCACGGAATCGAGCAGGTCGGAGCGGTTCATGATGCGGAAGCCCTTCCGAGTCAGGCGACAAAAAAAGAGGACGGGGCGCGGCTTGTGACGGCGTCCCAGAGCCCTCGAAGGTAGGCAGCGCCGAGGGCTCGGTCATA
>CAYPVZ010000289.1:0-4827 GCA_964414235.1 uncultured Rhodothermales bacterium
CCACCGGCCAGCCCGGGTCCTGCGCCACGATGGCGTTCCGTTTCCACCGGCCTTCGGTCCAACAACCGGCGCATATGGGGAGGCCGCGCGGATGGCGCGGGCTTGGCGTCTCGACCTGTCAGCCACTCGCCTCCGAGGCCATGCTCATCTCGCTCGCCCACGCTCTCGACCGCGCCCGCACCGACTGGCTC
The DNA here is from genome assembly GCA_964414235.1 of uncultured Rhodothermales bacterium. Lineage (GTDB taxonomy): Bacteria > Bacteroidota > Rhodothermia > Rhodothermales > Rubricoccaceae > Rubrivirga. The sequence continues at coordinate 192 of CAYPVZ010000289.1, forward strand.
GCCGGGGATGCCTCCGCCTGGATCCGCTACGCCACCTGCGTCCGCCAGCTCGAAGACGTCACGCGCCGCGCCGACCGGAAGCCGACCGTGCGCCTCGTCCGCCCCGCCCTCCCCACGGCCCGCGCCTGACGGCTACTCGTGCCGGACGTCGATGGCGACGCGCGGCGGACCGTCGAGCGCCGTCACGCGGATCCGCGCCGGTCTGGCGACGGCCAGCACGTAGGTCACCTCGCCCTCGAAGTCGCACGTCGACGCGAGCAGGAGGGCGTTCGGAAGGGCCAACTCGCGCCGGAGGTCGCCGGCTGTCGCCTCTCCGGCTTCGGAGTGCGCGCGGGCGTTCGAGAAGCGGACCTGGAGCCACGCGTCGCCGGGGAGTTCGACGGGCTCGCCCGAGCCACACGCCCGGACCGGCCGGTCGACGTATTCGATATGGGCGGGCGGGCGCCCCCCTTCGAACTCGAACACGAGCCGGTCGAACACGCCGTGCCGCGCCGCGCGGACGTCGGTCAGCATCGCCTGCGCGTCCGTGTTACCCTCGCGCTCAACGACGCCGGCCGTCCAGACCCCGCCCTCGACGGTCAGCGTGTCGGCATCGGAGGTCGCGACGGCCGGCGTTTCCAACGGAGGGGCCGTGGCACTGGCGGACGGCGCAGGGTCGGGATCGGAGCAGGCGGCGAGCGCCAGCAGGACGAGAAGGAGCGCAGGCATGGAGGTGGGGGCAGAGGTAGGGATACGATGCGCGCGCTAGAAGGATCGCGCAAGTCTCGCGTGCGACCGCGTCGAGCAGAACGTCTGGCCACTTCTCCGCCACCCCATTCATGTTGGCGGGGAATTCAGGATGCGGCCTGGGTCGCGACGCCTCTCAATAGAGCCTTATCGTATCCTGACTCCTTTATCGCCTCTCGCCGAAACCCAATGCGTGCACTTTGGTTGATCGCGCTCTTTGTCGCCATTGGATGCGACGCCGTCGTCCCTGAGACTGACGACACGGAAGAGGCCGTCACGGCGCGATCCCTCGCTTCGGTATCGTTGATGCCTTGCCAAGTGCACGGGCGCTCGACGAGCGCTCGCGCCCTCCCGGCATACGACGAGCAGCACATTACCGTGTGGATCCCCTCCGCAGGCGAGTTGACCTGTGAGTCCCGCTGGTGGCAGTTCGACTACGAGGGGAGGACCGTCGCCACTGCAGATGGGCCGAACTCGGACCTTGCCCTCTCAGGAGTTCAAGGAGCGTTCTACGGGATCGACAGGTCGGGCGCCGACGCCGTTCTATCGAGGCTCTCGCTGGAAGGGATTCTTGAGTGGTCGAAACCCCTCGACATCTCTGACCCACATGACGACAACGCTTACTCTATTCAGCCAGAATTATCATCTCAAGAAAACCAGACCGACAAAGTATTTTACATACTATACGATCACTGGCTATCTAGCGGCACCGGGTACAGCTCAACTCAAATCCAGAAGGTGACCGCTGCCGGAAGCGCCTGGAGTTTTACGCTCCCATCCGACATCCTTGAGGTCGGCGGCCTACTGAGAATGGGCGATGGTGGCGCGCTTCTTGTCGCCCGAGAGTCAATCAGCGAGGTGTACGCCCAGAATAGACGCGGCGGGCTGGTCCGGATCGGCCCCGCAGGAAACATGGTATGGCGTAAGAGCTACGAAGCCGAGCCTTCGGTATACCGCCATGACCTGACCTTACAGGCCGTCGTGCCAAGGCCCGACGGTGGATTTTGGGGCGTTGCCGTCCAGTCTATCCCGGACTCAACCCAGCTCGTGGTTCTCGATCTCGACGACCGAGGGCAGGAGAGAATCAGATCCACCCTCTCATCTTTGTACCACTCGGACATTCAGGTTCCGCTCGCCACCCTCACCCCCGCAGGCGACCTTGCCGTGATCTCGACCCGGGGAAGTCTGACGCCCGGGTTGAGCGGGCAGACATTCTCGCACATCGTCGATGCGGAGACGCTGGAGGCTCGTTCGACTGACCTCACCCAATCGCTGGGCGCTCCGATTACGGGTCCTCTCGTTGCTCTCGGAAACGACCGCTTTCTAGAATTCAGGACACAGAGCCGGATCTTCTCCTGCTCGAACGTCTCGGGATGTTCCGGAACCGCCGGGTTCGCGTTTCACATCATCGAGATCCTCGTGGGCGACTGAGGACCGCCACAACCAGAACGGTCCCTCATGACAGGAATAACGGGGCGATGAGCCTATCGAGGCTGCATAGCGGAGGCCCCCCCAGGGGCTCACACCGACGCGACTGCGAACTGACTGTTCTGCCGTAGGCTAGGGGTGACATCCCCCCCTACTGCCATGCCCGTCCACGACATCGACTACCGTCTCATCGGCGACGATCTCCAGATCGTCGAGATCGAACTCGACCCCGGCGAGTCCGTCCGCGCCGAGGCCGGCGCCATGCTCTACATGGACGGCGACATCCGCATGGACACCGGGACAGGCGGCGGGCTGATGCGCGGGCTCAAGCGGCGGCTGACGGGCGAGAGCTTCTTCATCACGTCGTTCGTGAACGAGGGCCGCCGCAAGGCCCGTGTCGCCTTCAGCGCGCCCTACCCCGGCAAGGTGGTCCCACTCGATGTCGGCGCCGAGGGCGGCTCGTTTCTCTGCCAGAAGGACACGTTCCTCTGCGCCGCCAACGGCATCGAGATCGAAGTCGCCTTCACGAAGAAGATCGGCGCCGGGCTGTTCGGCGGCGAGGGCTTCATCCTCCAGCGCCTCGAAGGCGACGGCCTCGCGTTCTGCCACGCCGGGGGCGCCATCGTCGAGCGCGATCTGGCCGGCGGCGAGATCCTCAAGGTCGATACCGGCTGCCTCGTCGCCTTCTCCGAGTCGGTCGACTACGACATCCAGTTCCAGGGCGGCTTCAAGAACGCGCTGTTCGGCGGCGAGGGGCTGTTCCTGGCGCGCGTGGAGGGACCAGGCAAGGTGTTTCTCCAGAGCCTCCCGTTCTCGCGGCTGGCGGACCGCATCGTCGCCGCCAGTCGGATGTACGCCAACCAGGGTGAGACGCGGAGCGGGGGTGGCACGCTCGGAGCGCTGGGCGGCCTCGCGGCAGGCGGCCTGCTGGGCGGCCTCCTCGGGGGCGACCAGTGACGGAGCCGGACTCCCCCCGTCAGAGCCTGATCACCGCCGTCGGTCTGGCAGGTGCCCTCCCGGCCCTGTGCGCATCGGCCTGGGTCGCTACTCAGGCCTCGCTCGTCGGCGGAGCCGCGTTGATGGTCGTCGCCCTCGTCTTCGCCGTCGCACTGCCGGCCACGGTGCCGCTCGCGCTGGCGACGCTCGCCCGCTACCGGCGGCAGATGCCGCCGTCGCCGACTCGGACGGTTTGGAGCTTGATCGTCTGGTCTCTCCTCGCCCTCCCGGTCGGCGTAGTCGCGTGGGACGGCCTCACGCTCCTGTTCGACTGAGCCCGGCGACGTCCTCGAACAGCGCGTCGAAGCGGCGCGCCTTGAGCGGCCACGCGAGGTCCGCGGGGATCTCGCGGAGGACCTCGACGGGGAGTGGCTGGGCCTTTCCCCGAAGAATGGCCCGGAGCGTCTCGAAGAGCTGGTCCTCCGAGTCGTAGAGGACCGGCGCGTGGAGGAGCGGATGGTGGAGGCGCTCCGGAATCAGCTCGGGGTAGGTCAGCCGGTTGGGCAGGAGCGGGTGGCAGCCGCAGTGGATGGCCTCCAGCATCGAGATGCCGAAGAACTCGTGGATGGACGTCGAGACCACGACGTCGGAGCGCCAGAGGAGCGCGGCGTAGTCGGCGAACGACTCGGCGTAGCCGTAGTGGAGCACGCGCTCGGCGTAGCGCCGGAAGCCGGCCTCGAAGGCCGGCGGCATCTCGGCGAACGTCTGCCCGGCCAGGATCAGGCGGAACCGCTCGCCCGCATCGTCGAGCCGGTTGACGACCCGGAAGAAGGCCTCGGGGTTCTTGTCATACTCCCAGCGGTGGTTCCAGAGGAGGACCGGCGGGCCCGGCTCGCGCTGGCGGCGCAGCTCGGCGTCGGTCCGAGCGGCGTCGAGGCCGGCCAGATCGAGACCGAGGCGGAGGACGGCGCTCTTCTCACGCAGCCCGGGCAGCGTCCCGACGTGCGTGTAGTCCGGGAAGCGCCGGAGGAGGTCGGGCAGCGCGCCGAAGAACTCCTCGCGGTGGAACTGGCTGTTGAACACGACGCGGTCGGCGGCGAGCGCCGAGAGGTAGTTGATCGACGCGTAGGTGTAGTCGCGCTCGTGGTCCTCGCGGAGCGGGTACGTGAGCTGGTTCTCGTGGAGGTAGAAGACCACCGGGACGTCGGCCAGCCAGTCGCGCGTGAGCGCGAGGAAGGCCGGGAGGTTCACCATGTCCGACGCCAGCAGGAGGTCGGGCCGCCAGCCGTCGGCGCAGGCCTCGGCGGCTTTTTCCGCGAGGGTGACGGCGCCGCCCTGCATCCGCCACTTCCAGTAGCGCGCGGCCATCGTGACCATCCGCACGTCGTGGGCGCTGTGGGACGCAAGTCCTTCCAGGAATCGCTTGTGGGACCCGCCGAACCACGGCTCCAGGGCGAGAACGTTCACGAAAAGGCTGGGGGGTTGAGATGCGACGAGCCGAGCGGCGCACCGAGGCCGGCACGCTCCGCCAGCCGGAGGCTACGAC
>CAYPVZ010000290.1:0-4818 GCA_964414235.1 uncultured Rhodothermales bacterium
CGCCCGTGGAGGTGCGGCTCGCGCGGGCCGCCGCGCGCGACGGCGTGCCCGAGGCCGCCGTCCGCGCCCGGATGCACCACCAGCTCGACGCCGCCGCGCTCCGCGCCCGCGCTGACCGCGTGGTCGACAACGCGGGCGACCTGGCCGCGCTCCAGGTCGCCGCCGACGCGCTGGCGGCCGAGCTCGGCGCCGGCCCGCCGGCCCCCTGACGCCGCGGCGGCTTCCCCTGCCGAGGGGAGGCCCGGGCCGGCTGGGCGCTGTATCGTAGGGTTCCATCCCTTCCGGATCGCCATGACACGCTCTCTTCTCGGCCTTCTGGCCCTCGCCTTCCTCGCCACGCTCGTTCCGACGGCCCAGGCCCAGTCGTACTCCGCCCAGGTCCGCCGCCAGCTCGACACGGCCCAGTCGACGCTCCGCCGTGAGGGCTTCTCGCGAACCCACGACTACGAGATCGATAGCCTCGACGACGACGCCGAGGACTCGTTCACGCTCACGCTGACGGCCAACCGCGAGTACGCCATCGTCGGCGCCTGCGACAACGACTGCTCCGACATCGACTTCTGGCTCTACGACGAGAACGACAACCTCATCGACTCCGACACCAGCACCGACGACATCCCGATGGTCCGTGTGACGCCGCAGTGGACGGGCACCTTCCGGATCCGCGTCAAGATGTTCGCCTGCTCGGTCGAGCCGTGCTACTACGGGATCGGCGTTTTCGGCGACTAGAATCCGGGCGGCGGGGGGCCGTCTGCGACCTCGCCGAGCGGCGGCTCCTCACGGGGGGCCGCCGCGTTCGTGTCGGGCGGCGCCGGGGTGTCCGGCTCCTCGGCCATCACCTCGGAGCGGAGCCGGGGACCGGGCGGCGGCGGCGGCATCGACTCGTAGGCCTGGGGCGTGGCGTCGTAGACGACGGGGGCGGCGCCCGGCGCTGGCGTGGACGGCGCTGGGTCGGGGCGGCCGGCTCGGATGGTGCCGAACAGGATGATGCCGGAGAGCCCGAGGAGCGGGAGCAGGATGGAGCGGGACACGGACGCAAACGCTGGGGGACTCGATCCTATCGGCCACTCGCCGAGAGCCTGTACCGGGTGGGGCAGACGGATCGTTCGGGCTCCCGAACCGCTCGCTGAAGCGCCCGCCGCGCTGGCGGCGCGCCCCGCCAGCGGCCCCAAACACACGAGGGGCGACCCGAAGGCCGCCCCTCTGACCGATCCGCGGGAGCGGTCGGCCTAGTTGAAGCCGGTGCCCGAGACCGCCGGCCGCTCGTCGCGGTTGGCCAGCTCCCAGGCCGTCCCGAAGATGAGCCGGTCGATCCGGGCCATCCGGTCGTAGTCGATCTTCTGCGGCTCGTCGCCGACGCCGTGGTAGTCCTCGTGCGTGCCGGTGAAGTAGAAGATGAACGGGACCTGGTACTTGCCGAAGTTCCAGTGGTCGCTGCGGCGGAAGAACTGGTTGGGGTCGTCGGGCGAGTTGAACCGGTCCGAGAGGAAGACGTCGGTGCCGGTGGCGTCGTTGACGGCCGCGTTCCAGTCGGCGATGTCCTGGCTGATGAGGTCGGCGCCGATGATGTAGACGTAGTCGGTCGTGTCGAACCCGCGCTCGGGGTCGTAGCGGCCGATCATGTCGATGTTGAGGTCGGCGACCGTGTTCTCCATCGGGATGAGGGGCTCGCGGTCGGCGTAGTACTCGGAGCCGAGCAGGCCCTTCTCCTCGCCGGTGACGTGGAGGAAGAGGATCGAGCGGCGCGGGCCGTGGCCTTCCTGCTTGGCCGTCTGGAACGCCTCGGCGATCTCGAGCAGCGAGACCGTGCCGGTCCCGTCGTCGTCGGCGCCGTTGTAGATGATGTCCTCACCCTCGCCGTGCGTGCCGACGTGGTCGAGGTGGGCCGAGATCACCACGACCTCGTCCTTGAGGTCGGAGCCTTCGATAAAGGCGACCACGTTCTCCGTCTCGACCTGGGTCACGTCGTATTCGGCGTCGAGGGCGAGCGTGAGGCCGGTGTCGCCGGCCGGGTAGACGCCGTCCGAAGCGGCGATGCCGGCGGCCTCCATCATCTGGGCGAGGACGTCCTGGCCGGTGAAGAGAATGGGCGGGAGGCCTCCTTCCTCCTCCTCGGCGCCATCGACGGCGGGGAGCGCCAGCCGGCCACCCGAGAAGGCGCCCGAGGCCTGGCGCGCGAGGGCGCTGGCGGCAGGCGCGCTGGCGAGAATGACGGCCCGACCGCCAGCCGCCTTGACGGCCGAGAACGCGGCCCGGGTCGCGCCCTGGTCGGCCCCCGGCGAGAGGACGACGTAGGCGCCGTCGAGGTCGAGCGCGTCGAGGCCCGAGCCGTCGCCGGCATAGACGAGGCGGCCCGGCGTGGCGTCCTCGACCCGGCCGTAGACCGGGACGAAGGCGATGTCGTCGAGCGCGTCCGGCGCGAGGACGTGGGTCGCGAGCGTCTGGCCGTCCCGCATCACGGAGACGGTGAGGCGCGCCAGCGAGGCCTGCTCCAGCATGAACGGCTGGAGGTACGGGTCGAGGCCGTAGTTGCCGTTGGCCTCGCCGGTGCCCTTCGGGCCGATGCCCATCGTGGCGTACTGGCCGGCGAGGTAGCGGGCGGCGAAGCGCTGGGCGGGCTCGCCGGTCTCGCGCCCGGCCATGTAGTCGTTGGCGTAAACGTAGAGGTGGCCCGCCAGCTCGGCCGGCGTGATCGTGGCCTGGTAGCGCTGGACGAGCTCGACGTCGTCGAGCGCTGTCGGCGTCTGGGCGAACGCCGGGGCGGCGAGGAGAGAAAGAGCCGCGGGCGCGGCAAAGCGGAGTCGCATCGGGGCGAGTGGGGAGAAACGAAAGGACGGCGTGGGGAACGAGCGCGGAGCGCCTTTTCGGGTGGACGGCGCGACGGTTGCACGAGCCGAGGCCGGCGGCGGGCCAGCCGGCCGCCGAAGGGTACGAGCCAGACGGCATCGAGGCGAGGGGCCCGCCACGGACGACGTGCCAGACGCCACGGATGGAACGGCGGCGCGCACGAACGGCCGTCACGCATGCCCGGCGCCGGCGGGCTGGCGGTCCTAATAGAGGCGGCGTCGCTTGTCGAGGTAGGCCCGGAGCGCGTCGGCGTAGGAGCGGGCCGTGTCGAGAGGCTCGTAGTCGACGCCGGCCTCGCGGCACAGGCGACGGACTTCGTTCAGAAAGGCGGCGGCGGCCTCGCGGTAGCCCTCGCGGACCTGCGCCGGCTGGAGCGTCCGCTCCTCGCCCGTCTCCAGGTCCTTCACACGGACGGGCCGGTCCTCGAAGTCGAACCGCCGCTCGGTCGCCGCGTCGAGCACGTGGAAGACGACGACCTCGTGGCCGCGGTGGCGGAGGTGACGCAGCGCGCGGACCGTCTCCTCGGCGCCGGCGGCCGAGTCGAACAGGTCGCTCACGACCACGACGAGTGCGCGGCGCGGAATCCGCTCGGCGACCTCGTGGAGCGCCGCCGCGGCGTGCGACGCGCTCGGGTCGCCGGCCGTCTCGGCGCCGCTGGCGATGGCCGCCAGCCGGGCGAGGAGCAACCGGATGTGGCTCGACGTCGCCTTCGGCGGAATCAGCGTGTGGACCTCGCGGTCGAAGGCGACGAGCCCGGTCGCGTCGCGCTGGCGGGCCATGAGGACGTGGAGCGCGCCGGCCAGCGTCGCGCCGTACTCCAGCTTTGTGATGCCCGCGTGCCCGGCGTAGCGCATCGACGCCGACGTGTCGAGCACGACGTAGTGGCGGAGGTTGGTCTCCTCCTCGTAGCGCTTGGTCACGAGTCGGTCGCTCCGGCCGTAGACCTTCCAGTCGATGTGGCGGAGCGGATCGCCGGCGTTGTAGGCGCGGTGCTCGGCGAACTCGACGGAGAACCCGTGGTAGGGGCTTTTGTGGAGGCCGGTGATGAACCCCTCGACGACGGCGCGCGCGCGGAGCTCGAACGACTCGACGCGGGCGAGATCGGCGGGAGTGAGGAGGGAGGCGTCGGGCATGGTGGAGGGTAACGCTGCCGGGCGCCCGGCCGTGCCTCACCGGAGGTTGAGACCTCGCGTGCGGAGCCGATATCTCCGATGTGCCCGCCCTCGCGCTCCCGTCCCGCCAGCAGGTGACGCCGTACCTCGTCGGCCTCGCCCTGGTGCCGCTGTGCGTCGTGTTCTGGGCATCGGACTACGTCCGCGACCCGAACCCGCTCATCTTGCTGGTCCACTCGTGGGACCTCATCGTCCACGAGGCGGGACACGTCGTGTTTCGGTGGTTCGGCCTGCTGATGCATGTCGCGGGCGGGTCGCTGCTCCAGATTCTGCTGCCCGCCCTGTTCGTGTGGCAGGGGGTGTACTGGAGGAACCGCATCGGGGCGCAGTTGGCGCTGCTCCTGCTCGGGCAGAACTTCGTCGATGTGGCGATCTACGCGGCCGACGCGCAGGCGCGGGTGCTCCCGCTGCTCGGCGGCGACCGCGTGAGCCATGACTGGCACGTCCTCCTGTCGCACCTCGGGCTGCTGGAGGCGACGCCGGTCGTGGCGGGCGTGCTCTACGGGCTGGCGCTGGCGTCGTGGGCCGCGATGCTGGCCATCCCGCGCTGGATCCTGTAGCGTGCGGCTGGCGGCGCGCGTCGCCAGCCGGACGGGCGCGGTTCCACGGGCGCTTCGCCGCTCCCGCCGGATCCGGGCGATAGCTTTCGGTCTCCGACCGACTTCCCCGCAGCATGCCCTCCACCCCGGATTTCCGCAACGGCCTCGTTCTCAACTGGAAAGACGATCTCTGGCAGATCGTCGAGTTCCAGCAAGTCAAGCCCGGCAAGGGCGGCGCGTTCGTCCGCGGCAAGCTCACG